>CANFUO010000074.1 GCA_947450225.1 Burkholderiaceae bacterium
AAATCTACAAATGACTTTTCATCGAAATTTTTAGGGTCGACGATCGTGCTATTGATGTTCGTAAAGATCTTAAACTCTGGGGCGCATCTTATGTCATAGCCATAACTTGATGTGCCATAACTCACAATCTTTTGACCACCGTCGTTTACACGTACTTGTCCTGGCTCAAAGGGTTCAATCATGCCGGTTTCTTGAGCCATTCGACGAATCCAACGATCTGATTTAATTGCCATATCTATATTTCTTTACTAAAAATTGTGAGGAAAACTCTATGATACTTGTATCAATGCACTTGGTGTTCTCATTTGAATACGCTGAGCACCTTCATAAATTAAAAAATGCTCTCCTGAACACCTTGCCATAATGGTCATTTTAATTTGTTTTGCGAGCGATAGGCCCATTTGCGTTACACCTGAACGGGTCAACAAGAAGGGTATGCCCATTTGCCCACCCTTGATGACCATCTCTGAGGTGAGCCTGCCAGTGGTATAAAAAATAAGATCTTCCCCACTTAAGCCGTCCAACCACATCATCCCCGAAATAGCATCTACTGCATTATGACGACCGACATCTTCAATAAAATAGATAAGCTCTGGACCAGATACTTGATTTTTAAATACCGCACAGGCATGTACAGACCCAGCTTTTTTATATATGGATGGGTGCGTGCGAATTTGATCGACTACTTTTTCAATATTGTCTTGCGTGAGCTGCACACACTCTGGTAACTCTAGCGTTTCGAACTCATTCATAAAATCACCAAACATAGTTCCCTGACCACATCCTGAGGTGACCGTTTTCTTTTCTGTTCGTTTGGCGATGGATGCTGTGGATACTTTGGTTTTCACGGCAACCGAATCCGTCTCCCAGTCCACCTGAATACTTTCTATATCTTCTAAATCATTAACTAATCGTTGGTTACGAATATACCCAAGGGTCAAAGCCTCTGGAGCGCCGCCCAAAGTCATTAACGTGAGTACTTCTTTTTTATCGATATAAATGGTTAAAGGACGCTCACCAGGAATTTCAATTTGATTGACTCGCCCCTTCTCATCGATGACGTCAATGAGGTGCGTTAGGGGCAATGCCTGATTGCTGAGTTGTGGTCGATAGGTAGTCATGGAGACATCATACAAGAAAGCCCTTTAGGCATAAGACTAAAGGGCTTTTGGAATCTTAATTAGGTTACTTTTTCGGAGCTTCTGGTGCTTTTGGTGTCACAGCTGCAACTTCTGGTGGCTTTTTTGGAGCTGCATCCGCAGCAACTGGTGGCTTGAACTCACCTGGATCAGCGCATTCTGGTGTTGTAACTACCTTATCTTTAACCGCGTATGCTCTTGCTACTTTATTTTGAGCATTGCACAAGGCAAAGGCTGCTTTTTTATCCCCATGAGCGGCTTTTGCTTTCGCAAGCTCTGCAGCTTCTTTTGCCTCTGGTGTTAAGTCTGGCAACTTAGCCATCACGCCACTAGACAAACAGGCAACTACTAAGCCACTTAAAGTGAGAAGTATTATTTTTTTCATGTTGTTGTCCTTACTATTTTTTTGGCAATATTGCTGATAGGTCCATTTTCTGGCTCGCGTGAAGCTGGTATCTTGCCGGAGTTAATATCGTCTAACCATATGCCATGATGCTGTCTGGCCCAAGACTCATCACAATAACCCGTTTTCATACCATCTAATGCACCTTCAGTGCCGATAGTTCCAATATAAATATGGCCCATTGCAAAAACGATAATCAAGAGTGCACTAATGACATGAATAATGTTTGCCACCTGCATGGTGCCGCGCCAATAACTGAGTCCTGGCACAATCATATCTAATACCCAACCAGATCCAGCCACAATCAGTCCAATAATCGTCATTCCCAGCCAGAACCAAAGCTTTTCTCCGGCATTGAATCTTGCTGCATCAACGTGACCAAATATGCCGCCTCCAGACTTCAGCCATGCGAGATCACCTTTTTGCGGGAGGTTATCTTTTACCATCATGACAAAAAATACAACTACACAAAGTGTAAATATAGGGCCCGTCAAATTATGCACATTTTTAAATATATACAAAATAATGCCATGCGCACTATGTCCGATAATCGGCATGATTACATGTTTACCAAAGATGATGAATAAACCAGTTATCGCAAGTGCTACAAAGCTATATGCCATCGTCCAGTGCACCAGTCTTTCTAGTGCAGTAAAACGCTCAATTTTTCGACCAGTAGGTGGCTGATCAAGTTTGATAGGGCCTTTGAGAAAATATAAAAATAAGATACCAAATGCTGCAATCGTTACTAACCACCCACCAAAGACGGTAATCACCCCATTACGGAGTAAGCGCCATTGTTGTCCTGACTTTTGTATCAAAACACCAGCTTCTTTGTTTGGAATGGTCACAGAGTGGGCTTCGTCAGAATTAACTGCTCGCCAAAACGGTGCATTATTACCCGGTTGAGATTGCGCTCTTTCACGCTGAGCCGCTGCATCGGAACCTTTTTCAACATCCATGATATTGGCTGACTCAACTTTTGGTGCTGGGGTTTGCGCATGGACTGTGCCAAGCAGCAAACAAGCCATAGCTACCATCAAGCCTGCAAGTTGTTGTTTGATATGCATCATGCTTATCCTTTTTTAATCATTATTCGACGCGCGTGTATTCGTCTTGCCCTTTCGAGCGCGATTTTAATTGTGCTTCCCAACTTGTTTTATCGCCAGGCGTCCAATTTTTTTCAACAAACCCATTCTTGGCACCCATGTAAGCTGGCACATCAACATTTTTCTTGACGTCAAGAATCTGTGCTTTTTCAGAGCAAGCCATCAGCGTCAAAGCAAGAAGTAATGTAGCAGCTAATCTCATGATTTTGCTCCTGCAGTTACTTCTTTCTTAGGAATACCGTAAGCAGTTCCCCAACCGAACACATCTCCACCGGCAGCCTTACCATTGCTTTGACGATGTGTTACACGATTTCTGAAAATATCAGCAACCACGTCACCATCACCTGCTAGTAATGCCTTTGTAGAACACATCTCTGCGCAGGCTGGTAATTTACCTTCTGCCAAACGATTGCGTCCATATTTTTCAAACTCAGCTTCCGAGCCATGTTCTTCTGGACCACCAGCACAAAAGGTGCATTTATCCATCTTGCCACGCATACCGAATGTGCCTTGACTTGGGAACTGAGGTGCCCCAAAAGGACATGCATAGGAACAATAACCACATCCAATACAGGTATCTTTGTTATGCAAGACAACGCCTTCACCTGTCTTGTAAAAGCAATCCACTGGGCACACCGCCATACAAGGGGCATCTGAACAATGCATACAGGCAACAGAAATTGATTTTTCTGCTCCAATTTCACCATCGTTAATCGTCACCACTCGACGACGATTAACGCCCCAAGGAACTTCGTGCTCATTCTTACATGCAGTGACACAACCATTGCACTCAATGCAACGCTCTGAATCACAAATAAATTTCATTCTTGCCATGACTTTTCCTCTAATCTTTATCTAGGTTTAGGCGAATTTAACAATTTGACACACTGTCGTCTTGCTTTCTTGCATCATCGTAACGCTGTCATATCCATACGTTGTTGCCGTATTAACCGCCTCACCGCGAACGATAGGAGCTGCACCTTCAGGATATGCATCAAGAATATCCTTACCTTGCCACCATCCAGAGAAGTGGAAAGGTATAAAGGCATGCTCTGCATCTACGCGATTCGTAACAAGCGCACGTACTTTAATCTGTGCTCCCGTTGGACTCTTAACCCATACAAAATCATTGTGTTTAATTCCGCGATCGGCTGCTGCCTTGGGGTTGATTTCAACAAAGTTTTCTTGTTGTAATTCAGCCAACCATGGATTCGAGCGGGTTTCTTCACCACCACCTTCATATTCAACCAAACGTCCAGATGTCAAAATGATCGGGAATTTTTCATAAATTTTATCGGCGATATTTTTATCTTGAAGCGTCTTATATAGAGTCGGTAAACGCCAGAAAGCTTTTTTATCTGCATGTGCTGGATATTTAGCCGTTAAATCAGCCCGAGTACCAAACAAAGGTTCACGATGCTTCGGCACAGGATCAGGGAAGTTCCAGACCACTGCACGTGCTTTGGCATTTCCAAATGGGTGACAGTTATGCACTTTAATCACTACCCTTTGAATACCGCCTGACAAATCTGTCTTCCAGTTCTTACCTTCAGCAGCCTTTTGTTCTGCCTCAGTTAAGTCAGCCCACCAACCGAGTTTTTTGAGTAACACATGGTCAAACTCTGGGTAACCTGTTTTGATATCTGCGTTTTTAGAGTATGAGCCGTCTTCAGCTAATAAATTAACACCGTCTTTTTCCACGCCAAAGTTGGCACGGAAGTTTCCGCCACCTTCCATCACCGTTTTGCTTGTGTCATATAAGTTCGGTGAGCCTGGATGTTTCAGTTCTGCTGTGCCCCAACAAGGCCAAGGTAAACCAAAATAATCTCCAGTCGTGTCATACCCGGTTTCTTTATCAACGCCACCTTTAGATTTGAGTGTCTTTGGATCAAAGAGGTGCATATTACGCATGTGCGCTTTTAAACGATCAGGGGTTTGACCGGTATAACCAATCGTCCAGACAGAGTGATTAATCTCTGTCAAGATCGATTCAATTTGTGGCTCTTTCCAGGTCTTACCTGCAAATTTGGAATCCAACATCTTGTAATTTTTTGATAATTCAGTTCCAAAACCAAGGCGGTCTGCAAATGCTTGCATCAATACATGGTCAGGGACCGACTCAAACAATGGATCAATAACTTTTTCGCGCCATTGTAATGATCGGTTTGAGGCGGTACAAGATCCGCTTGTTTCAAATTGCGTAGATGCTGGTAATAAATAAACGGCGCGATTAGCATTTGGCGTGGAATCATTAGACTTCATGGCTGCCATCGCTGCAGTAGCACTTGGATATGGGTCGACAACAACGAGTAACTCAAGCGCATCAAGCGCTTTTTTCATATCTGTACCACGCGTTTGAGAATTTGGCGCATGCCCCCAGAAGAAAAGACCCTTCACATTACTTGGCTGGTCAATCAGTTCATTTTTTTCAAGAACTGCATCTACCCAACGAGAGACGGTAGTACCTGATTTTTCCATCATGCCAGGTGCATATTGGGCTTTGATCCACTCGTAATCTACATCCCATACCTTCGCAAAGTGCTTCCAAGATCCAGCAGCAAGTCCATAGTAACCCGGTAACGAATCAGGGTTTGGTCCAACGTCAGTTGCGCCTTGGACGTTATCGTGGCCACGGAAAATATTAGTGCCGCCACCTGACTTACCTACGTTACCTAATGCCAACTGAACCAAACAGGACATACGAACCATCGCATTACCTGTTGTGTGTTGGGTTTGACCCATACACCAAACTAAGGTTGAAGGGCGATTCATAGCCATAGTTTGAGCTACTTGGAAGACTTCCTTTTCAGGAACTCCACATGCTTCTTCAACCGTTTTTGGGTCCCACTTTTCTAATGCTTCTTTTTTAATTTGGTCCATGCCATAAACACGAGACTTTAAATAATCTTTATCTTCCCAGCCATTTTTAAAGATGTGATACAAAACCCCGTAAAGGAAGGCAATATCCGAGCCTGAGCGGATCCGGACATACTGATCGGACTTCGCTGCTGTTCTTGTGTAACGTGGATCAACCACGATGACCTTACAACCATTTTCTTTTGCGTGCAGCAAATGCAACATGGATACTGGGTGTGCTTCTGCGGCATTTGAACCAATATACATAGCTGCTTTAGCATTTTGCATATCGTTATAGCTATTGGTCATTGCCCCATAACCCCAGGTATTGGCAACTCCAGCCACTGTTGTTGAGTGACAAATACGCGCTTGGTGATCTGTATTGTTCGTGCCAAAGAAAGATACAAATTTACGCATTAAGTAAGCTTGTTCGTTATTGTGCTTAGATGAACCAATGAAAAATAATGAGTCAGGTCCTGAATCAGTTTTCAACTGCTTCATTTTTGCAGTAATTTCTTCTAATGCTGTATCCCATGAAATACGCTTATATTTACCATCGACTAATTTCATCGGGTATTTCAAGCGATGCTCACCATGTCCATGTTCACGAAGCGCAGCACCTTTGGCGCAATGAGCCCCTAAGTTAATCGGCGAATCAAAAACAGCCTCTTGTCTGACCCAAACGCCATTCTCAACTACAGCGTCGGCTGCGCAACCTACCGAGCAATGGGTACATACGGTCCGTTTGACCACGATGCCCTTTTCTCCGCCAGCATTTGGCTTTGAACCCATCGCATCAGCTTTTTTGACGAGCGTAAGTTGTGATCCAGCAATACCAACACCAACGCCAAGACCGGATCTTTTTAAGAAGGAACGACGATCCATCGTTGGAATAATATTTTCTAGGCTTCTAGACAAATGCCCAATGAGATGCTGGGAGGATTGTGTGCGATTACTCGATTTACGGGTCAGGTTCATATCCGATTTTCCTTAGAATGCAAGTCTTAAACTAATGTGGTTTTGTAATACTTTTTGATGTGCTCAGTGAGCTGATAACCCTTTTTCTCAGGAGCCACGACGTCCTCGATTTGAGCTACAGTTTTTTTCACAACCGAGGTTTTGGACAAAACAACTGCAGTACCTGCAAGAGCTGCTGCTCCTGCAAAAAAATGTCTGCGTTGAAGGGGTTTAGCAATTGGTTTAGACATATCTTTTGACCTTATAAGTTATTGAATTTATAACAAATTTATGTATCCACACTTTATTTGCCTGATTTTAATACAAAAAATGGCGGTTTGGTTAAGTGCTTACCCTAAAGCATGTCAAATGCTTGCCCTTCAATCTCAAAAAAGGTTCCAGCTAATGCACCGACAAGACTGTAATGCTTCAGAGATGGGTGGTTTTGTAATGTTTCAAATAACTCACCCGACCAGGAGCGAATATGTTGATTAAAAAAGAGTTTTTGTTGGGTTAGGTTACAAATGCCTAAATCTTCACCGGCAATGAGGTATCGCATGACTTCACACAAGCAGGCAATATGGTCTTCAGTTTCTGTAATTTCATCAGATGCTTGCAAACCTATTTTTTGCAGGGCATCACGTAAAGCCACAAGTGGTTTTTCATTTAAAAAACCGGTCAGGTAATACGATCCATAGAGAAAAATCTCTTGTTTTCCCACTCCAATGAAGGCGTTTTCATATTCATCTTGCCAATCTTCGGCGCGAGAATCTTTTGCCATCTGCACTAAATCCTGCCAAGGACCATGCAAGATGGATGACTCATCTTGTTCACCTAGCTCGATATCTTGTCCAAATTGCGCTATTTTTTCCAGGAGCTCTGTTGAGGGCCCCTCATAAAAAAGCAGGGCTAATAATCCGTATAAATCAGCCCTTGCCAAATCTTCCGGCGAGAGATTAGTGTCTAACTCGAGGGGAGATGCTTGTTTATTTTCTGCCATGCTTTTGTCTCATTCCTGTTTTTTATTGCATCATGTCGATGACGCGACAATCACTACACATTTTGAGGCGCTTTTGTGCATCACCTGCAAATGCTGCATGCGATCCTATTTTTGCCAACATGGTTTGCATCATTTTTTCAGTGGCAAATGGCTTGGCACATTTGATGCAATGAAAGGGTTTAGTTTCATTGAGTGTGACTCTCGTTTTTCGTTGCGAAATCGCTTTTAAACGTGGTTGTAAGGTAATCGCGTTTTCGGGGCATGTCGTTTGACATAAACCACATTGAACACAGTTCTTTTCAATAAATCCTAATTGAGGAATTTCTAGGTGATCTAATAATGCGCCCTCTGGACATGCGCTCACACAAGACATACATAAAGTACAGGTGTCCTGATTGATCTCTACACCGCCAATCAAAGATGCCGCACTTAGCGGTATAGATTCTGTCTCAGCCAGTGGAAGTGGGGCATGCTCTAAAAGATGCCCCAATGCCATTTCTAAAGTTTCACGTTTTTCTTTGGCTAGTCCAAAGCTTGCCTTAGGCATTAATTCTTGATGCGGCACTAAATTTTGCAGCGCTTGATCAAGATATAAAAGATCAACATGTTGTTGGTGATTGCGTGCACTACTCATTTCGAGCAACTGTATTCTAGAAGAGTATCCCAGGCTTACTAAAATTTCGCCAACAATATTAATTTGATCTTTTAATATCTCCAAATATTGTGGGGCTTCTTCACCGCTGGCCAGTAGAACAATTTCACCAATGCCGTGCGTTAGCATACCCAACCATAAATCAATACCAGTTGATGCGACATGGTGGATTGAAAACGGAATCACATGTGCGGGGATTCCACCAAAGGTTTGTGGCTGAGCTCTTGCTAATCGACCTACGGCATTCATCCACTGATCACCGCCTTCACTTCCGGAATGAAAGAGTACCGTTGGTGCTATATCTGCAGTATGGGTTTTTGTGAAGTTATCGACTAAGGTTTTCATCTTGAGTCCCAAATACGGGACCGTTGGATTGACGTATGTCATTGCTCCTGAAGGACAAGCGGTAGCGCAAGCACCGCAACCCATACATAAATGGGGATTAACACTCACCCGCCCTTTGCCGGCCTCAAATACTGAACTAATGGCTTGCGTTGAGCAAATGTCTATGCAAGCAGAACAGCCCACCTGGCCATTTCTGCCATGCGCGCAGATTTTTTCTTGATAAGCAAAAAATCTTGGCTTTTCAAACTCACCAACGGAGTTCATGATTTTAGGGATAACCAATGCTTGTTGTACGGCATCTAAACCTGGCCAAAAATAACCTTTTGGTGGTTCTGCCATTTTCAAAAATGGCTCTTCTTGCAAATCTAAGATGATGTCGAACTCTTCTTCTACGAATGGTTGACTTGGTTGAAATTGAATCGCACCAATCGCCCCACACACTTTTTCACAATCTCGGTGAGATTGGCATGATGACATATCAATTTGAAAGCTCAGATCAATTGCATTTTCTGGACACGCCTCTACACAAGCCCCGCACCTTGTACACAAATCCAACTGAATAGGATTAGATGCTTGCCACTTCACCTTATATTGACCTAAGTATCCCGATATTGCTTGTACATGTGCATTCACAATCAGGTATTGTTTTTGGGCGGGTAGTGGCTCCCTATCATTTACGATGACGGTCACCGCAAGATCTTGATGCATCAATTGCGCTAAGGCAAAGGCTTGTTTACCGGGGCCAATGATGCACAAGCGCCCGCGCGTACTATCATAGCTAACCATTGGCAAGGGATCTGGTAGTGGCATTTTAGCGAGAGCTAAAATGCTCGCAATTTTGGCTTGCGCGTCTTTGTTGTTTTTACCCCAACCACCAGTTTCTCGAATATTAACAAACCGAATTGGGGCAAGTGCGGGCTTTTCTGCCTGAGCACTAATGGCATTAAATAATTCGCGCTCTTGTGTACAAGCCACAATAATCTCTTCACCCTTTTCAACATTTCGTATAAATTCACCAATGTCTTGACGGCAAAGTCCGTCGTAAATTTTTTCATGTCCTTCTACGTGCTTTTTAAAAAAGGCATCGTCTAATGGCATCGAGTGGTTACAGTTACAGATTAGGGTTCGGGTCATCTGTATTTCCTTTAATCAATTTTATTTCATGGGCATGGTCGATTTGAACTGGCTCTATGGTGTCTTGGCTTTTTTCAAGTAAATCTTCCTTTGTAATCTGCTCTTCTAATTCAAGTGGTTGTATTACTTCTTCTTTTACCTCCTCAACTTTTTTGAAGAGTCCTAGCATGGAAGATTGCACCATTTTCTCCAACATTCCCGGTGGTAATGGATCTTCTTTAGAGTAATCACCAATATAAATATCTAAGCCATCCATAACGTTATAGTGTGGGTCAGAAAAAAGTTTTTTCATTGCCGCATGATGAACGTCGTCACTTACTTCTGTCTGCACAAATTGTGAGAAATCGGAATCTTTAGTCAGTCGTACTACATCTTCTAACGTCGGTCCAATGGGTAGCTTTTCTTTTGATTCTTCAGAAGTCTGCTTGACATCAAGGGATGGAATGGATACTTCGTTGATCTGAATTTCAACGGCTGGCTTTGGTTGCGCAGGGCTGGCCGGTGTTTGACTTTGCTTGAGTTCTGACCAGCGCTTGAAAAAGCTACTCATGCCCAGCCCCTTTTTTATCTTGTCCTCTATCTGCACCCTTAAATGATTCTGGTCGATGGCGCTTTTTAACTTCAGGTCGATAATTCTCCGCCACAAACTGTTGCAGTGATTCCAAAATTAAAGGATCAATTGATAATTGGTCTACTTGCTCACCACCATCCAATAATCGTGCCGCCTCGTTATAACTCAACATAATGCGATGTGGTACTGCAATGTGCTGCACCGAAAGCGCGGTAACTTCTTCTAATCGCCACATCACAAACCAACAAGGTGATTCACTGGTGATATTTAAGAAGTATCCTTCCGCTTCATCAGCAAAGATGTCTAAATAAAACCCTGTAAAAAGCCAGCGTTGTCCATGCTCTGAATTACCCAATACGTAGGCTTTTATTTCTTCTACATGAAAAGATTCTTGTATGGTTACCTGCGCGTACTGACCTAAATCAACACTCACCTCATCTAATACCCATCGATGCGTAATCCATGGATTATCAATGGGTTCATGTCGCATCACGACAGCAAGTGCAATTCCCATTAGGTGTTTTGTATAACAATGTTAGGAAACTTATTACTCATATCTTTAGACATATTGGCTATTTGAATCGCTACCTGTCTTGCAATCGCTTTGTAACTAGCACTAATTGCACT
>CANFUO010000075.1 GCA_947450225.1 Burkholderiaceae bacterium
ATTTGGTAGGACGGGCGAGATTCGAACTCGCGACCAACGGATTAAAAGTCCGCTGCTCTACCGACTGAGCTACCGTCCCAAATTAGGTAATCTAACATTATAGCAATATTATTTTAGGATTGACGAACTAAAGGCGGATTTTTTTCCAAATAACTGAAAATTCCTTTAGTGATAGCATCTGAGAGCTTATTTTGATAAGCCTCATCCAAAAGTCTTAACTCTTCCTCAGGGTTGCTAATAAAGGCTGTTTCAATGAGGATGGATGGAATATCTGGTGCTTTGAGCACTGCAAAACTGGCTTGTTCCACAGATTTACTATGTAAGCTTGCGAAGCTACCAAGTTCTTTAATAACGGAGCTGCCAAGTTTTAAAGAGTCTTTAATTTGAGCGGTTGTAGCCATATCAAGTAACAATCTTGCAACCTCAGCATCTTTCGTTTTAATATTCAGACCCCCAATCAAATCCGAAGAGTTTTCTTTATTCGCCATCCATCTAGCAGTAGTACTTGAAGCCCCCTGTTGGGAAAGAGCAAAAACAGATGCACCTTTAGCGCTAGGGAGAACGAAGGCATCCGCATGAATTGAAATAAATAAATCCGCTTGTACTTTACGGGCTTTTTGAACCCGAACTCCAAGGGGGACGAAGAAATCAGAATCTCTTGTCATTAAAATTCTGAATTCAGGCATATTACTTAATTGATTTTGAAGACGTTTGGCAATAGCAAGTACAACATCTTTTTCGCGAGAGCCTCTAGCGCCAATCGCTCCAGGATCTTCACCACCATGACCAGGATCTAGAGCAATCGTAATAATACGATTAAATTTACGTGAGGCAATAGATGGGGCCGTGTTATGGGTAACTACGGGCGGCGTATTGATATCCATGTTTTTTCTGGCAATCGCAGCAATGGGGTCTTCATCTTCAGTTTTAAGATTTTTTTGTAAAAAAACCGTCATTGGATCAGGAGGGTTTTTGGGAAACAAATCAAGGACGAGTCTGTGACGATAGCTACCAGCAGGCTCTAGAGGAAACAATTGCGGCAAAACCTCTTCTTTGAGGTCGAAGACTAAGCGAACTACTTTGGGTTGATATTGTCCAACCCTGACACCAGTAATAAATGGGTCATCACTTTTAATTTTGGCGACAAGCTCTTTTATTTTGCTATTTAAATCTATCCCTTGAATATCAACAACTAAACGATTGGGATCTCGCAAAAGTTGATGAGAGACCTGCAAAAGCTCATCAGATTCAAGGGTGACACGCGTATATTCTTCAGCAGGCCAGACGCGCACACCTAATAGAGTCGCACCAAAAGCCAATTGTTTAGGCCCTAAAAGAAGCACCCAAGGAGCCATAAAAGAAGCTTTGGCAATTTGCTGGAGAGATTTTCTTTTTGATAACAGCATGTCAAGCAATAGAGTTTAAAAATTGTTGTCCAATCTTTGAATGAGCCTCTATAAAGCCTTTTCTTGTCAAATCAGAAACGTATTCCATATGAACCACAAGATCTGCCGGCGGCAGAGTATTCTCGGCTTTTTCTGGCCATTCAATCAAGTTCACACCAGGTTGAAAAAGAATTTCCTTAAAACCAGCTTCCTCCCACTCGAGAGGGTGATTCATGCGATATAAATCAAAGTGATGAATGTGAATATCATTTCCTAAAAAACTAATCGAGTAGGGCTCACATAAATTATAAGTTGGGCTTTTTACTTTCCCGTGATAACCAAGTGATTGCAGGAGATAGCGGATTAAAGTCGTTTTCCCACTGCCAAGATCACCACAAAACCAGATATGGAAATTTTGGTTAGTCCCAGTAATAGATTGGATGACTGGGGAGATTTTTTGCGCAAGCTCACTACAAGCTTGCTCTGAACTTAATTCAAAAGGGTAAATTTTGCCTACAATAGACATTAATGGATACCTTTGACAATCAAGAGTTGCTGCAATGGATCAAAAGCCAGGCTAAAGAGCTGGGATTTAGTGAATTGCGAGTAACGGACCTTGACGTTAGTCAGGCATTGCCCTATTTGCAGGATTGGTTGGAAAAAGGTCATCATGGTGATATGAATTATATGAGTGAGAACGCCCATTTGCGCGCTAATCCTCAAAAGATATTACCTCAAGCACTCAGAATATTATCTTTGAGAATGGATTACTTGTCTCCAGAGCAATTTGAAAATGACCAAGATTGGCGAGAGCAAGAGTGGGCGCGGGTCCATCATCCAGAGTCTGCAATAGTCTCTGTTTACGCAAGAGGGCGTGATTACCATAAAGTACTGCGGGCGCGGCTACGTCAGTTAGCACAAATGATTGAAGAGAAAATTGCGCCGTTGAACTACCGCGTTGCAGTTGATTCTGTACCATTACTCGAAGTTGAATTTGCCAAAAAATCTGGACTAGCTTGGCGAGGCAAGCACACCTTAGCGCTCCACCGCGATGCCGGATCCATGTTTTTTCTAGGAGAAATATTACTTGATCTACCACTACCCATCGACGAGCCGATAACAGATCATTGTGGGCAATGTCAGGCTTGCATCGAAATTTGCCCAACACAAGCAATCATTGCCCCCTATCAATTAGATGCAAGAAAATGTATTTCTTATTTAACAATTGAACATAAGGGGGCAATACCCCTTGAATATAGAACCCTCATTGGTAATCGCATCTATGGGTGTGATGATTGTCAGCTAGCCTGTCCTTGGAATAAATTTTCTTCCCCAAGCACGATCGGTGACTTTGATGAGCGCCATGCATTAGGCAAGTTAAATTTACTAGATGTATTTTGTTGGAAAAGAGAAGACTTTGATAGGTATATGCAAGGAAGTGCTATTTACCGGATAGGTTATGCACAATTTATGAGGAACGTAGCCGTAGGTCTTGGTAACTTATTGCGCCATCAAAATACCTCTGAACTAGTGAAAGAAAATGCTCGGCAGGTTCTAAATAGTCAGTATCACATCATTCATGAATTAGTTGATGAACATATTGAATGGGCGTTAGATGCCTAGGGCACTACAATAGAGCAATGGATCAAATATTACATGAGTTAAATAGCGCTGATACTTTTTCAAAAGGTATGAAATTAGGTGTGAAGGCCGGCATTTACGGACCTGGACCAGTGCTATTGGCGGGCATGATCGGGTTTGGAGCGATGGGGCATGGAGTTGGATTATCGTGGCTTCAAACCACATCGATTTCTTTTTTAATGTACGCATTACCTGGTCAAATTGTTTTTATAGAAATGATGTCCATGGGCGCATCTTCTAGTCTTATCACCATCGCTGTTGCTTTAACCTCAACCCGATTTTTAACCATGGTTCTGACCCTATTTCCACAAATTCCAAAAGCGCATAAGGAGCCTTCAAGACTATTGTCAGTGCATTTAGTGGCGATGAGCTCCTGGGCTTTTTGTATGCGGGATTTTCCTAAAATGAAACCGGAAGTACGTTACGGATATTTTTTAGGGATTGGTTTGATTTGTTGGTTGCTGGCAGTACCTGGAACCATCTTAGGATATATAGTTTATGAATATGTACCTATCTGGGTAGTATTGCCACTTGTATTTGTCAACCCATTATTTTTCTTACTATCTTTTGTGGATGTGGTTGTGCCATTAAACCGGATCGCGATTGTCATTGGCGGATTATCTGGCGCATTTTTTTACAGTTATTTCCCAGAAAATGCATTGTTGATGTCCGGATTAGGTTGTGGAACTTTAGCTTACCTTTATGATTATTTCAAACGTAAAAAGTCGAGTGCATGATGAATATACTCGATAGTATGACGCCGGAATTTCAGTGGTGGACGATGCTTACACTGGTTGTTTTGGGGACCTATTTTTGGCGTGGCTTGGGTGTGTTATTGGCCGGTCATGTATCTCAAGACAGCGAAGTATTTAAATGGTTGTCAGCAGTGACCTATGCTCTGGTAGGGGCTCTCACATTTAAATTAATTTTATTACCTATTGGTCAATTAGCGCAGGTGCCAATTGCCTATCGAATCTTAGTTAGTTTTATATGTCTGGTGTATGTAGTCAAATTCAAAGCTGGATTAAGCCGTGGCTTAATTCTCGGATGTATCCTCATGGCAGGATACGGTCTGTACATTTCGTACGGATAGATCTTTAATCACCTTTTATCTTTATGGTTAAAAAGCCATATTTGTAAAGTGACTTTTATTTATTAATGAGAATGATTATCATTTGTTTTCGATCAATTGTTTTTGTTAGAAAGGAAGTCCGAGTGTTTAATCAAACTCGCAAAATTACAAGTTGTATACGCAAGGGAATCTTAGTCGGAGCTAGTGCCTTATCTTTTGGCAGCTATGCAGGAGAGGGTTATTTTGGATGGGTTTATGGCTTAGATTTACAACCACAAGGAAAGTGGGAGTTTGAGCAACGATTACAGTTAACGAGAGGTCAAGCAGCTGGAACCTATGATCTGTGGCAAGGTCGAACAGAAATGGAATATGGGTTAACGAATAATCTTCAGTTAGCGGGATATTTAAATTCCTACTCGATACAAGCGGGGAAAAATTACACAAATAGTGAATATTGCGACCAAGGGGTTAATCCCTGTACTGGCGGATATGGAGTTCCTTCTACGGTAAGTCAAAGTGGCGCTTACTCACGAACAGGTATAGATGGCATATCTGTCGAAGGTATATGGCGCATTAGTAATCCAGTGACTTCGCCGATTGGAGTGGGCTTATATGTTGAACCGACGATTGGTCATTTAAAAAATGCACTAGAGACAAGATTAATATTGCAATCCAACTTCTTGGATGATCGACTTCAAATTGCAGGAAATATTGTTTATGAATTAGAGAAGTTGCAGTTCGATCAAGAGCCTATTGAAGAAACGGTCTTGGATTTTGTGGGTGGTATTACCTATCGCGTGATACCGAACCTGAATGTGGGAATTGAATACCGATTCCACAATGACTTCGATGGATATTCATTCAGTAATCAAACACAAAGAGCACATTTTTGGGGTCCCAATATTCACTATGCTAGCAAGGATTGGTGGGTAACTGCAGCGATGCGCACTCAAATTGGTGGGCAATGTTGGGATCCTGGTACTGCGGAATGTTCTGATGGCAAGGTATGGGACAGCCACGGAAGAAATGAATACATCGTTAAATTTGGGATGCCCTTTTAATGCAATGGAAATCCACAAGCTGCATATCAGTGATATGTCTGGCAAGTCTTAGCCCTGCGGGGCTGGTATGCGCCAAACAGTATCTAAGCATCGATGAAGTTAAACATGTGATGTTTAGTGGCGAGGTATTTAAGCAGGTTGAAATAGATATTCCAATTGTAGTTAAAGATCTGATGAGAAAAGAGTCTGGAGTGAGATACGCCTATACGCAAAAGCATATTTGGAAATCGAATCAAGGATCTTGGTTATTGGTTGATGAAGTAGTAGGTAAACATGAAATGATTACGTATGCGGTAGGTATCCATGCCAATGGGCAAATTCAGGGAGTAGAAATCCTTGAATATAACGAAACCTATGGCGAACAAATACGTGAAAAGAAATGGTTACAGCAATTTAAGGGAAGGGACGCTAATCAAACCCTAAGGTTTAACGAAGATATCAAAAATATCACAGGTGCAACACTTTCATCAAAGCATGTAACAAATGGCGTGCAACGATTAATGGTGTTGTATCGAGAATACTTAAGTAAAGCTTGATATGAGAAGAAATCAAGCGTTATTGGGTACTTTTGTAGAGGTGTGTATTGCTGAAGAAGCATCATCACCTATTCAACAAAGATATTTTTATCAAGAAATATGTAATGTGGTTTATAGGGAAATTTCAAAAGTGCAATCACTGATGTCTAGACATGATGGATGTAGTGATATATCAAAAATCAATCGATTATCTGCCACCGGTAAGCGTGTTGTTCTACCAATCCATCCATGGACATATGAAGTTTTATTAATTGCGCAAAAAATTTGCCTAGAAACAAATGGATTATTTGATTGTGGCGTAGGTCAATATGACCCATTTCATTCGATCAGGAAGTGTCATTGCAGCCACGCAAGTATTCGTTCGATTGAATTATTAGATAACCATGAAGTGTCTCTTCATGAGCCGATATCACTCGATTTAGGAGGAATAGCTAAAGGTTACGCAGTAGATCGAGGGGTTGATATTTTAAAAAATTTTGGCATTGAAGATGCAGTCATTAATGCAGGAGGAGACTTGCGTGTGATTGGCCAACAAGCGCATGCCATTAATTTAAGAGAAATAGCAAATGAAGGTACCTATATTCACTTGGGTGAGTTAAGAGATGGAGCTATTGCAAGCTCGTCAACACGATTTGGTCGTAAAAATATGAAAGGAGGAAAGTCTTATTTGATAAATCCAAAAACAAGGAAATATATAGAAGATGATTTGAGCTATTCAATCGTTGCACCGACTTGCGTAGTGGCGGACAGCTTAACGAAAGTTTTAGCAATTGAGAAGAATATTTATGCCCCTTATTTTAAAAAATTCGGGGCCATACCAATTATTGTGGAGTGAAATATGGAAAGTAAACAGCAGTTAACCGTATCAAAAATCGGCAAGATGAGTCAGTGGCATAAAAATTTAACCTTGATGGGAGTATTGCTCAGCGTGGGTTCGGGATTAGTTTGGTTTATATCTGAAGATATGCTTGGTCAACCAATCCAAGCACTAGGTTTATTAATAAGTATGCATGGCATTGTGGGACATTTGTTCTTGCTCATATTAGGTATGGCTATGTACCATCACGTTCAATTAAGCCTAAGAATGAAGAAAAACGTTTGGATGGGGAGTGCTTTTATCGTCACATCTTTCATGTTAATTGCATCTATTTTGGCTTTGTTCTATGGACGTGGAGTAATCCATGAGCAGGCGCATCTTTTACATCTTGTATCGGGAAGCTTAACTGGCATTGTGTTTTTCTTGCATATCCAAATTGGTAAAAAGTCATTTCCACAAGCCGTGTTGAAAGTTAGTCAGCAACAAAAAGTGGCATAACGATTTTAGTTGGCGTTAACGGCGTATTCATTGGGGTGGATACGCCGTCTTTTTGGATTTTCAAAAGTTTGGTTAAAATAAACCAAATCATTCAATGGAGAAAATAATGCCTGCAAATCGAACATACCTTACTCAACAAGATGTTGCCTCAATCCTCGCTGCTGCAGAAAAATATGCTGCTCAGGAAAGCTTTGCTGTGACTATTTCCATCGTGGATGACGGCGGACATTTATTAGGTCTATTGCGTCGTGATGGTGCTGCTCCAGTGACCGCATACATTTCTCAAGAAAAAGCGCGTGCCGCAGCACTTGGTCGTCGTGAATCAAAGGTATATGAAGATATTATCAATAACGGCAGAACAGCATTCTTGGCTGCCACCCCTGTTTTACATGGTGTCTTAGAGGGGGGCGTCAATATTGTTGTTGATGGTCACACCATCGGTGCAGTAGGTGTTTCAGGTGTTAAATCCTCTGATGATGCCCTGATTGCTAAGGCTGGAATCGCCAGTTTGGGCTTGAAATAAGAATTAGCCTCATAATAGAGGGCTGTGAACGAATTTAATCAAACCCCTAGCACTGAGTTGAACGTGGAAAGCGACGTAGAACTTTCCACAACTCACCTGCCTCCTGCAAAACCTGACTTTACGCAACTTGGCTTATGCCAAAAGATACTGCAAGCAGTTCAGGAGCAGGGTTATATGCATCCAACGCCTATTCAAGAGCAGGCGATCCCTCATGTATTGGCCGGCAAGGACGTTATGGGTGCAGCACAAACTGGAACCGGTAAAACAGCAGCGTTTGTTTTGCCTATTCTCGAGAAAATTGTCCCCTTTGCCAACACAAGCTCATCACCAGCAAGACATCCAATACGTGCTTTGGTCTTAACACCTACAAGAGAATTAAGTGACCAGGTCGCAGAAAACGCTTTTAAGTACTCCAAATATACCGACTTGAGAACGGCTGTGGTTTTTGGTGGCGTAGATATATCTTCCCAAAAACAAGCATTAAGGGCCGGAGTAGAATTATTAATTGCCACCCCAGGACGTTTGCTTGATCACTTATCGCAAAAAAACGCAAATTTATCTCAAGTTCAAATATTAGTTTTAGATGAAGCAGATCGCATGTTAGATATGGGTTTCTTGCCTGATTTACAGCGAATCATGTCATTAATTCCAACAGGCTCAAGACAAACCTTATTATTTTCTGCAACCTTTTCACCAGAAATTAAAAAATTAGCCCAGCAATACCTGAAAGATCCAGTCATTATTGAAGTTTCTAGGCAAAATCAGACAGCTGATACCGTCACGCAGATGGTTCATTTAGTCGATTCGTCGAATAAATTAAAGGTGTTACTAGATATCTTAAAACAACGACAAGTGAAGGGGTTGCCCTCACAATGCATTATTTTTGCAAATAGTCGCATTGGTTGTGCGCGACTGTCACGAGCGCTTAGCCAACATGGAATTAAGGCAGAGGCCATCCATGGAGATAAAAGTCAAGTTGAGCGCATGAGTATTTTGGACCAGTTCAAAAAAGGTGAGATTGATGCACTAGTGGCTACAGATGTCGCAGCCAGGGGCTTGGACATTCCAAGCATGCCATGTGTGATTAATTATGAATTACCTTTCAATGCCGAGGACTATATTCACCGGATTGGAAGAACTGGTAGAGCTGGAGCAAAGGGTGACGCTATTGCCTTAGTCGATGGTTCAGAATTAAAGTTACTTGCAGAAATAGAAAAGCTAACAAAAAAACCTCTGATCCGTATACCCCTTCCAAGCAGTCGACCTCAAGAAAACTCAGACCCATTCTTTTATATGCCGTACCAGTCGGACTCCAAAGAAACTACAGTTGCCGGCGTTGTTGCACCGCAATCGATTGTCAAAGCGCCTAGTACCAATAAAACCATTGGAGCATTACTCGGCGGCATCAAAAAACCTCAATAATTAGTTAACTAAGCTTTTACAGCTCGGGCTTGACTCTGCGAATGTTATTTGTAGATGCGGGCGATCTAAGCCAAGCTCGATGTCCTTAACTGCATAATGCAAATAATAGGGGCATTGTTAAGACATCGTTAAAATAGAAAGTATGCCAAGTCCAAATTTTGTTCATTTACGTCTGCACTCTGAATATTCCGTTGTGGATGGCATCGTTCGCCTAGAGCCGGCCATACAGAAAGCGGTAACTGATCAGATGGGGGGGCTCGCATTAACGGACCTCATGAATTTCTTTGGGTTAATTAAATTTTACTCAAAGGCGAGAGATGCTGGTTTAAAGCCGATTGCGGGAGCAGACATATGGATTTCGCATCCAAGTCAAAGTAATAAGTCACATCGCGGCCTATTACTCGTAAAAAACATGAAGGGCTATTTGAACCTTTGCGAACTTTTATCCAAGGCTATGACTGAAAACCAGCACCTTGGACATCACGAAATTCATCCGAGTTGGTTTCATTTACAAAGTTCATCCACGCTGGCTGTAAAAGAGCCATTTCTGCTATCCGAAGGATTGATCTTTTTGTCAGGTGCTATGCAAGGTGATATCGGTAATGCTCTACTTGCAGATCAAATTGAATTAGCAGAAGAACATGCCAAGCACTGGCAATCGATATTCCCGAATCATTTTTATATAGAAATCCAACGGGTAGGCAATGACCAAGAAGAACGATATATTCATTTAGCGGCTGGATTGGCAAGTCGATTAAAAATTCCATTAGTAGCAACACATCCCATTCAATTTATGCAGCCAGATGATTTTAGAGCGCATGAGATTCGAGTATGTGTTGCCGATGGTGATCAATTAGGAAACCCCAAACGTGTTGTACGGTTTACCCCTGAGCAGTACTTCAAAACGGGTGAACAAATGCAGGAATTATTTGCAGACATACCGAGTGCCATAAGTAATTCAGTAGAAATTGCTAAGCGCTGTAATCTAATGTTGCAATTAGGTAAGCCCAAGTTGCCAGATTTTCCAACGCCGGATAATCTTTCCCTAGAAATCTATTTAGAAAGACAGTCAAAAATAGGCTTAGAAGAACGCTTACAACATCTCTACCCAGAGGAAGAGCAGCGCTCTGTGGAGCAATCTCGATATATAGAGCGATTAGATTTTGAAATTAAAACCATTGTTCAAATGGGCTTTCCTGGATACTTTTTAATTGTGGCTGACTTTATTTCATGGGCCAAAAATAATGGTGTGCCTGTTGGTCCAGGAAGAGGGTCAGGCGCAGGCTCTTTAGTGGCCTACTCATTAGGTATTACTGATCTAGACCCACTGCGTTATAACTTGCTCTTTGAGCGATTTTTAAATCCTGAGCGGGTTTCAATGCCAGACTTTGATATTGATTTTTGTCAGCTTGGGCGGGACCGGGTTATTCAGTATGTCAAAGATAAGTATGGACATGAAGCCGTGAGTCAAATTGCAACTTTTGGCACGATGGCTGCTCGGGGAGCGATAAAGGATGTTGGAAGAGTATTACAACAACCCTATGGATTTGTAGATGGTATATCCAAGCTAATTGAAGCCAAGCCAGGGGCGCAAATTACGATTGAAGAAGCGATTAAAAGCACACCGGACTTAAGTGATTTATATCGAAATAATGAAGAAGCTAAAACTTTAATTGACCACGCCATCCAGCTAGAAGGTATTACAAGAAACGTCGGGATGCATGCCGGGGGTGTATTAATAGCGCCAGGGAAGTTAACGGATTTTTGTC
>CANFUO010000076.1 GCA_947450225.1 Burkholderiaceae bacterium
AGTTGATGGAGAAGCCACCGCAGGTACAGAAGAACTAAGTTCTTGATCAAAAGCCATTTGATTTGGCATAGCTGGTGGAATATAGACCTGTTGAACCTGTTGTCCATGAGCAGCACGTTGGTTCACGATGCGAACTTTTTCTTCACCTTCAGAGATTTCCAATTCAGAAATTCCAGACTCTGCGACTAAATCAATTAACGTTTTGAGTTTTCTCAAATCCATGAGACATCCTTATTAATAATGAATAACGAGGGGGAACTACTTATTTTTTAACTTTGCAATGACAGCCTCAAGGGCTAGCTGGTAACCAATAGAGCCCAGTCCGCAAATCACACCAATGGCCACGTCCGAGAAGTAAGAATGATGCCTAAACGCTTCTCTTTGATGGATATTAGATAAGTGCACTTCAATAAATGGGATATTGACACCCACAAGCGCATCGCGAATGGCCACACTCGTATGTGAGTAGCCACCTGGATTGAGGATGATAAATTGCACGCCCTCAGATTTGGCCGCCTGAATACGATCAATCATCTCACCTTCGTGATTACTCTGATAGGTCACAAGGTGGACTTGAGCAGCATTCGCTTGAGACAAGAGTTGTTGATGGATGTCATCTAGAGTTTCTTTGCCATAGATTTCTGGCTCACGAGTCCCTAGTAAATTAAGATTAGGCCCTTGTAAAACAAGAACGGAACCTATTTGGTGTTTATCTGCGCTCATCTTCGGCGATTTCCTTGGGAAGAGTCAATTTGAATTCATTAAGTATAGTCGAACAAATACCTAAAATTGGTTATATTTTCAAAAAATGCATAAAAAACCTAAGTTTTCATACATTAAAATACGATATGTGACCTTAAAATCTATTTAATTGCACTTAAAATTGATTTATTTACGTCATCTTCGGTTATTTTTCCTAATTTCGAGAAAACAATATGACCTTGAGGGTCAATCAGGACCGTAAAGGGAAGGGCGCCTTGACTGTTCCCTAATTTTCTTCCCCATTCACTCCCTTCAATACCACCTACAACAATCTGATAGGGCATGGGTGTTTTGGTTAAAAACTCGCGAATATTACTTGGTGAATCAATCCCAATCCCAATAACAGTGACTTTATTGGGATCAACATCTTTGCTTAACTGGGCAAGGCGCGGCATTTCCTCAACGCAAGGAGGGCACCAAGAAGCCCAAAAATTAACCACTAAATATTTGTTTTTCCACTCACTTGAATTAATCGGGTTTCCTGCAGGGTCATTCCAGTTGGCTTGAATAAAACCTTGATACACTTCAGAGCTTAAATGAACTTGTGTATCTTGATGACGAAAATAAGAAGCGGCCAGACCAATACATAAACTCACAATGCCAATGATGGCGAGCATCAAAAGGAGTGGAAATTGCTTTTTTAACGCTTCTTTTCGATTTAATTCTTCAGTCATTCCAATTCCTTCGATAAAATTACACTATGCACTTACATATTCTCGGTATTTGTGGCACCTTCATGGGAGGTATAGCCGCCATCGCACGCCAAGCGGGTCATCAGGTAACTGGCTGCGACGCCAATGTTTATCCACCGATGAGTACGCAACTGGAGGCTTCCGGCATTTCCTTAATAGAAGGCTTTGCTGCAGACCAATTGTCGCTCAAGCCGGACTTGTTTGTCATTGGTAATGTCGTTTCTAGGGGTAATCCACTCATGGAAGCTATTTTAAACGCAGGATTACCGTATATCTCTGGACCACAATGGCTGGGGGAGCAGATTTTGCAACATCACCATGTTTTATCAGTCGCTGGTACACACGGTAAAACTACGACAACCGCGATGTTGACCTGGATATTGGAGGCCAATGGTCTATCTCCAAGTTACCTTGTAGGTGGAGTACCCAATAATTTTGATGTTTCAGCCCGCATTGGTCAATGCAAATTAGCGCGACCACTCTTTGTGATTGAGGCAGACGAGTACGACACCGCTTTTTTTGATAAGCGCAGTAAGTTTGTCCACTACAGATCGAGCACGGCGATTTTAAATAATCTCGAATTTGATCATGCTGATATTTTTCCTGATTTAGCGGCGATACAAACGCAATTTCATCATTTGGTCAGGACTGTCCCTGCACAGGGAAGATTAATTGTGAATGGTGATGCACTAGCATTAAAAGAAGTCATGCAAAAGGGGGCATGGAGCCCGATTGAATATTTTGGCAATCAAGGTCAAGACTCTACCTGGTCATTTGAAGGTCTTGAGAATGATAACTTTATGGTTAAAAAATTAGGTAAGCCTGTAGCCAAAGTCGAGTGGGATCCATTAGCGAACGTTGCTGGGCGTCACAATCAGATGAATGCCCTCGCAGCAATTGCAGCAGCTGAGCATGTTGGCGTTAGTCCAGAGGCAAGCGCGAAGGCATTAGGTGGTTTTAAAAACGTCAAGCGCAGGTTAGAGTTGGTCGGCAAGGTCAATGACATCGCAGTCTATGATGACTTTGCGCATCATCCCACCGCAATTGCAACAACCATTGATGGACTGCGTAGACGCATTGGGTCACAGCGCTTAATCGCAGTCCTTGAGCCCCGCTCAAATACGATGAAGCTAGGAGTCATGAAACAACAACTACCCGAGAGCCTTGCACAAGCAGATTTGGTATTTGCATACGGCGCTAAAGAAGGTAAGTCAGCGCTGGGCTGGGACTTACACGAAGCAATGATGCCAATAGAACAAAAGGCAAAGACTTTTGATCAGTTAGATGCCTTGGTCAACGCTATTCAAGCTATCGCGCAACCGGGCGATCACATTTTAGTTATGAGTAATGGCGGATTTGGTGGCGTCCACCAACAATTACTCAAGGCCTTAGCGTAACTATGCACTTAATTTATGAAGAAGGTGGCGAGATTAAAGGAGCCACTGCGATAGGCGCCTACATACCAAGTGCGGATAACCATGCGGCTCAAACCCAATTTGGTAAACGTATCAAATTAAAAGCAAAAGATGTCTGGTATAGCTGGACGAGTACGGATTTAGATAAAAATTTCCTTGAGTCCCAAGCCATTGCACAAGAAATCGATATGGATTTTTTGTGGGAATGTGCACCAGAAGAAGAATTTAAATTTGCAGACATCGCAAAAGACTATTTTGGCGAAGGCGTGCAAGCCACGCAAATTATTGCCTTAGCCATGGCATTGCAAGCCGCGCCAATCTATTTTCGACGTAAAGGTCGCGGCCAGTTCATGAGAGCGCCAGAGGAGCAGTTAAAAGCTGCCTTAGCATCGGTTGAGCGCAAGCGCAAAGAAGCGCAATTACAACTAGAGTGGGAAGCTCAGATGTTAGCTGGTCAATTGCCTGAAGGGATTGCACAGCTCACACAACAACTCTTATGGAGCCCCGATAAAAATGGTATTGCTTATAAAGCGATTCACTCGGTTAGTCATCAACAAGGCATCACTCCAGCGCAGTTATTACTGCAACTTGGAGCCATCCACTCACCCCTTGAGATACATCAAGGTAAATTTTTAAAAGAGTATTTCAGTAAAGGGATTGGGTTTGCACCAGAGGCAGTTGTATCGGTAGCTAATTGGCAAAAAATTGCTCAAGAGTTACCAACGGCAGAAGTAAAGGCATTCTCAATTGATGATGCAAGTACTACCGAAATCGATGATGCATTTTCAGTAAGCGCATTACCAGATAAAAAATATCAAATCGGCATACATATTGCAGCACCAGGACTTGCGATGGTACCCGGAGATGTTCTTGATCAAATTGCCCAGAAGCGCATGTCGACAGTGTATTTCCCAGGCGGGAAAATTACAATGTTGCCAAGCTCTGTGATTGATATCTTTTCATTAGAGGCCGGTGGACATAGACCAGCGATATCTTTATATGTCACGGTTGATGAAAACGGGGACATCGATACTACAATTCCGCCAAGATCAGCCATAGAACAAGTTTTCGTAGAGCGCAATTTACGATTAGGTGAGATAGAGCATTTAATAGACGAAGACACGATTGAAGATTTAGCGCGCAGCGACATTTTGTATCGTCGTGAGCTATCGATTCTCTGGCGAGCTGCGCAAAAATTGCATGGACAACGGCAGCAGATCCGGATTGCCGCTGGACAGCGAGAAGAAAAACTAGGACCACCGGAGCCAGGAAGTCTAGCAAGAGATTTTAATTTCGACATTCAAACACAAGACGGCAACAAAGTATCACCAGAAGACTTATTTAGCGCAGGACTTGATGATCAAGCATGGCGACCGATCATTAGTTCACGCCAAAGAGGTTCAGTGATTGACTCCATTGTTGCCGAGTGGATGATTTACAGTAATCAAACTTGGGGTAGTATCCTCGCCCAACATGATTTACCAGCCATCTACCGTGCCCAACAAGGATGGGGAGCACAAAGAACAAGGATGCAAACTACACCCTGCCGACATGAAGGACTAGGTGTGGAAAACTACGCTTGGTGCACATCGCCACTGCGACGCTATGCTGATTTAGTCAATCAATGGCAATTAATTGCTTATATCAAGCAGGGTGTCATGGCTAAACTCGTAGCGCCATTTGTGCCAAAAGATACAAAAATCATGGCACTCTGTGCAGAGTTTGATGCGACTTACACCGCTTACAACACCTACCAACAAATTGCTGAAAAATACTGGTGCTTACGCTATCTACAGACACAGGGCTTACCGTGGAATGGTGTCGTGCGCGTGCAAAAAGAAGGCATGGTCAGAGTAGAGCCTATCCCACTGCGTTTGCAAGTGCCCGAGTTACAACAAGCGCCGCGAGGAGCAAGAGTTGAAGTGTCAGTAATGAGCGTTGACCTTTTGCTTCTTACAGCGTCAGTCAGAGTAGTACAGATACTAGATCAACAATCAGAAGTGCTTGATACACAAACTGAACTCGAAGAAGAAATCATCGAGCCCGTCGTTGAGCTGAATACTGAAACAGTTCCGAATCAAAGCAATGACAGCACTGCCACTGAATGATCTCATCGATAGCTCGCCATTAGATCTCAAACAGTGGTACAAGAGATCGATGGTCATAGCCGTACTGGCATCCTGTGCGATTCACGCCATCTTCTTGGTGATGAAAAAGCCAGAGCAGCCAATAGAGCCAAAACAGCTCAAAGCGCCATTAGCGGTAGTCTTAGTGAACAGTCAAAGCCAGGTAGCGCCAGTCAATCCAAAACGTTTGGCCCAACATAACTTAAATGGCGGGGGTCAACAAGAAGCGCCAGCTACGGCAAGCACCACATCCCCCATGGTGCCTGGAATAGTAGAAAAATTAAATTTTCTACAAGAAGAACAACAACGACTTTTAAGTTCACTCCGTGACGATGGCAGTCAACATAAAAAGACCGCCCCGGGTAAAACTGCTGTAGAAAAAGAATATACCGACCCACTCGAAGCTGAGTTAGCAAAACGGATGGAACTTGAGAGTCAAAGACCCAGAAAAGCGATATTGACATCGACAAGTGCGAAATCGGTAATTTATGCTGAGTACTACAACGCCATGCGTAATAAAGTAGAAGCGTACGGCACCACTTATTTTCCAAGAGCGCAGGGCAAACCACTCTATGGCAGTGTCATTATTTCAGTAAGCATAGATCGTGAAGGAAAAATCACGACTAAACCCAAAGTTGAGCGCTCATCCGGTAATGCTGAACTTGACCGACAGACCATTGCGATTATTCAAGCTAGCGCACCATTTGGAAAATTCTCATCAGGTATGCGCTCGCAACTCGACGTCATTGAATGGATTGCCAGTTTTGCGTTTATCAAAGGCGGGAGCGAAACTCAATTAGAATTAAAAATGACAACGCCAAATCCATGAACACGATTGATACAAACCTTGACCCACGCGAACATCCAAAACAGGATGTCTATGGGGTTATTGGCAATCCCGTAGCGCACAGCCTATCGCCGCTAATACATGCGCAGTTTGCCAAACAAGCGCAACAAAGTGTGTATTACGGCAAACTATTTTCAGAAACAGACGCATTTGAAAAAACAGTAGAAACCTTTTTTCAGCACGGCGGAAAAGGTCTGAACGTGACAGTGCCATTTAAATCACGCGCATTTGAACTTTGTCACCACCTGAGTGAACGAGCAACTGCAGCGGGTGTAGTCAATATTCTTTGGCAAGAAGACGGCAAATACTATGGAGATAATTCTGACGGAGTAGGATTAGTCCGAGATATTGAAAACCACCCGATCAAAATTAAAGGGCAAAGAATTTTGGTGATTGGCGCAGGAGGAGCAGTGCAAGGCGTCATCTTGCCTCTTCTCCAAAAACAGCCCGTGCAGATTGTGATTGCCAATCGCACACAAGAGAAGGCGCAAAAAATTGTAGAGCGTTTTTTGCCACAAGCCAAGGCAGCGAATATATCGCTCGAGGCGATTGCTCTGAAAGATATAGAGCAACTCCAGCAGAGCTTTACCATCATCATTAATGGCACATCCTCAGGACTAGAAGGAGCCTCTCCATTCACCGAGGAGCAAGCACAACATCTAGCGCAGACCATCCAGCAAGCAAATGAAGGCTTGGCATATGACATGGTATACGGCAAACCCACAGCATTTATGCTACAAATGGCACGTGTAAATTATCACGTCAAAGATGGACTAGGGATGCTCGTTGAGCAGGCGGCAGAAGCTTTTGAAGTTTGGCGACACTTAGAAAATCAACACCAATTAAATACAGCCAGTGTTTTAGAGATGATTCGCAAAAGGTAGAACGTAAAGAAGCCGACCCATAGCAAGTCGGCTCATTAACCTTAGTCCATCCAGCCTTTGCGTTTGAAATACCATAGCGGAGCAATTGTAGAAATCACCATCATTAAAATCGCAACAGGATAGCCGATGGCTAATTTCAGTTCAGGCATAAATTCAAAGTTCATCCCCCAAATACTCGCCAAGAGCGTTGGAGGCATGAGACCAACGGATACCACCGCAAAGATCTTAATAATCTTATTTTGATTAATATTAATAAAACCGACCGTAGCATCCATTAAGAAGTTAATCTTATCGAACAAAAATGCGGTGTGGTTTTCTAGGGAGTCGATGTCACGCAAAATCAGGCGAGCTTCTTCCTGTTGCAAATCAGATAGGAGTTTACTGCGCATTAAATAAGACAGGGCGCGACGTGTATCCATCACATTACGGCGAATACGACCGTTCACATCCTCTTCCTTCGCGATCGTTTCAAGAACAGTTGCAGCAATTTGATCGGTCACCGTATCAGCAAGCACGACCTTACCTGCTTCTTCAAGACTTTCATAAACCTCTTCTAGGGAGTCAGCCGAATATTCAGCGTCAGTTGAATACAAATCTAAAAGAACATCTTTTGCATCATTGACAGAACCAGGGCGCAGACGAGCGCGCATCCGCACCAAGCGGAAAACAGGCAAATCCTCATCATGAATCGAAAATAAAGTGTTGTTTGTCAGGATAAACGCGACGCGTACGTTACGCGAAACATCATCCTCATCGAGTAAAAAATCGGTACGAATATGAAGGTAGCCATCCTCACCCTCAAAATAACGGGCAGAAGCTTCCAAATCACCTAATTCTTCGAGCTCAGGCAAAGTAACCCCAAAAGCTTCTTTAATCCAGCTTAGCTCTTCATCATCAGGCTCAATAGCATCAATCCAAATAGGGTCATGATACTTAAGAAGTTCATTACGATCTTCCACTTGTTCTTGAGCTAAACGGCCGTTTTGGAGGGTGAATAAATTAATCATCTTGTGGGCCCAAAAAATACTTCTCAACTAGAATCATAAGAGAGTTTATATTAATAAAAAGAACTAGGAACAATTTTATGAGCACTATTCCAAATTACCCTGACAAAAGTAGTGTTAATGGCTTTGTACAAAAGTACCAAAGACGCGCTAAAGAGCTAAACACCATGTTATGCGTAGGCCTAGACCCAGACGCATCCAAGCTCCCGGCATCGATAAAAGGGCATGGTGGCGCCATGTATGCTTTTTGTCGAGAAATCGTAGATGCAACCGCTGATATCGTGTGTGCCTATAAACCACAAATAGCCTATTTTGCCTCGCAAAGAGCCGAAGATCAGTTAGAGCAGTTAATTGACTACATCCACCAAAACTACCCAGAAATCCCCGTTATTTTAGACGCCAAGCGAGGAGATATAGGTTCAACAGCGACCCACTATGCCAAGGAAGCATTCGAAAGATACCAAGCGGACGCCGTCACCGTCAATCCCTACATGGGGTTTGATTCGATCGAGCCCTATCTTCAATATACAGATCGTGGTGTCTTTATTCTGTGTAGAACCTCCAATCCCGGAGGGTCGGATTTACAGTTTTTGGAAGTGGGACAAGCAGCACCCCAAAAGCTCTTTGAAAAAGTAGCCCACTTAGCCGCACATGAATGGAACACCACAGGACAAGTCGGCCTTGTCGTTGGAGCTACGTTCCCTGCAGAAATTGCGAAAGTTCGTGAGATTGTTGGCGATGCAATGCCCCTTCTCATACCTGGGATCGGTGCACAGGGTGGTGACACAATAGCCACTGTCCAAGCAGGCAATCATACCAATCTCTTGATTAATTCATCGCGAGCGATTTTATATGCAAGTAAAGATCAAGATTTTGCAACAGCCGCTCGAGCAGCAGCCATTGCAACACGGGACAGCATCCGTAATGTATGAATAACAAAAAATCATAAGAGGTATTGAATTTTGGGGTGCTAGATACTAAAATGATTAATCTACTTCCCTGGTGGTTTCGACTGTCAGGCGCAGGGCCTCTTCGGAGGCCTTTGCTTTTTTACGAAAAGATTTTTGTGGCTAAGTCAAAACCACGAACTATTTTTTATAAAGATGGATTTAATTTTCACTATGGACAGTTAAAAAATAGTCCTTATAAATGGCTGTAATTGCCATATTCATTTGTTCTATGGTGACAGGAGCCAAAGGTTTTCGTAACACACCCTTTAGAGTTTGAATCGGGATTACAGCTGGAACGATCATAAACTGCCCACTCTCCAGCTCAACAAATTCGATACGACTTCCGAAGTCAATTCCCAACGCAGTCCGAACTGCAACTGGTATGGTGATACGTCCCTTAGATGTTACTGTTGCCGTACTCATGATTAGCCTTACTTTTTATATTAAGGTAAGTATTGTGTCAAGGTAAAGATCGTCAATATCAGCGAAAGCCCTTTGCTTTAGCTAGTGCTAGTAATCAGAAACCCAAAACAAGCTTGCAATAGGAATGAGTCACGATTGTAGTTAATTGAAACTAAACCAAGAACAATCGCGTATTACGGATACCCCTAATTAATTAAAGGTTTTTTCAAGCCGTGCAATTAGACCCGCAATCGCATAATCGCGAGCTAGAGTACGCACATGCAAACGCGTTTGATCAGTAATCGTATCTTGAGGGCTCAACAAAGCCACGCCTTCACTGTCGACTTGCACCACACCATTGTGTTCAATCGCCCATGCAAAGCATACGTAGCCAACGGGTTTTTCAAGACTTCCACCAGTGGGCCCAGCCACACCAGTAATCGCTAGAGAGACTTGTGCACCACTAGCTTTGAGAGCGCCAGCAGCCATTTCTTGAGCGACGCTGACACTGACTGCGCCATGCGTCTGAATTAAATCCATCGGCACACCCAAATGCGCATGTTTGGATTCATTGCTGTAAGTCACAAAACCACGTTCAAACCAACTACTAGAACCTGAAAGATCTGTAAGGGCCGCGGCAACCATACCACCAGTGCAAGATTCTGCAGTGCATAAAGTTAGGTGATGGGATATTAAAAACTGCGCTAATTGATTCACATTAACGTGAAGAGGAGTTTGATTCATGAATTAAAAACCTAACTTAAAAAATACGGATAAAACAATTAAAGTAAAAAAAGCTGCCAAGATGTCATCAATCATGACACCAAAGCCTCGAAAAGTATTTGGCCATTTGCCAAAAAAACCAACGCCTTGCCAAGTTTTAAAATAGCCATCAATCCACCTAATAGGACCAGGTTTAGCGATATCAAAAAAACGAAACAACACAAAAGCCAGACACTGCATTTTCCACGAAGCCGGAAAAATAAAAACTAGAACGAGCCAAAAAGCGATGATTTCATCCCAAACCATTCCAGAGTGATCAAACACACCTAATTCAGCGCCAGCTTTTCCGCAGGCCCAAACCCCGCACAAAAACCCGACAATCAATACTACAAAAATCTCCACAACAGAAAATCCAGAAAAAATCATCGGACAAAGTAAAGCAAAAGCCCAGGCCCACAGCGTACCCACAGTACCAGGACCAATGCTACTTAGGCCGCTACCAAACCCAAAAGCAAGTAATCGCCAAGGGCGACTGAGCAACCATCGATAATGAGGTAAAGGAGACATGGCATCCATTATTTAAAGTGATCAAACGACTGTATATATTGTTTGGCAAGTTCAGTAGGCAAGGGCAAATGATCCTGATCCATTAAAACCATACGTTC
>CANFUO010000077.1 GCA_947450225.1 Burkholderiaceae bacterium
AGTCCATGCTGTGCCGTAGATCCGCTGGAGCATTTCATTTTTCGAATCACCACGCCAATAAGCACCGGCGACCTTCATGAGTTTGAAGACTTTGAGTTTGCCTGTACTGGGTACGTGAGGTCCGCGACATAAATCAGTGAAGTTGCCTTTTGCATATAAAGAAACATCTTCTCCTTGCGGAATGCGTTCAATCAATTCTGCTTTGTAATGTTCACCTAAGCCTTTGAAATATTTAATCGCTTCATCTCGTGGCACAACAGTGCGTGTCACTTTTTCATCTTTTTTTGCAATCTCTGCCATGCGTTTTTCTATGGCGAGAAGATCTTCTGGAGTGAATGGTCTTGAATACGCAAAGTCATAATAAAAACCGTTGTCAATCACAGGGCCAATCGTGACCTGTGCATCTGGAAACATTTCTTTGACGGCGTAGGCGAGTAAGTGCGCTGTAGAGTGACGGATGACTTCTAATCCGTCTGGATCTTTATCAGTCACTATGGCGAGTTCTACATCTTGATCAATCAGATAACTCAGATCAACGAGCTGTTGGTTGACCTTGCCGGCAAGCGCTGCTTTGGCTAGGCCTGAGCCTATGCTAAGCGCTACGTCGGCAACGGTTAGGGGTGCATCATATTGACGGCTTGAGCCATCGGGTAAGGTAACTACGGGCATATTTTCCTAGTTTTTAGCGCTAGTTTGAGTAAGTATGGTGATTATAAACGATTGATTCATCGAACAATTAGGGCATATCAAGGCTTTTATGCCTTTAGTTCTGTTAAGCATATGATCAAAAATAAGGGGATTCGGAATCGAGTAGGAAATTGACAACTCGCTTTTTCACACCTCAACTACCGAAAAGCTCCGAATGAGTTCCAGCTCGAACAAAGTTAATGGCATTTACTGTTGCTTGATAAATCAACAAAAAATCTCCTCCAACATGGCATTCACGATGATCAGCCCAATTTCCACGCAAACAATGATCTAACCACTCTGGGCCAAGAGGTTCATCATTTGCAATTAGCAACATCATTACCTGCTTAAGTCTGACCATGTCATATCGACCCGAATGCGAAAGACGGATCCAGTCTTTTTCAAAAAACTTAGTGAAATCCGCGGCTCGTGGTAATTTCGCCTTTTTACTTACTGCTGTTTTTTTCAAGATCAGCGAATAGTTCTGTTTCAGAATTGAATCTTGATATATGTTTTGCCATCATCATACGAGACTCTGCCATTGCTGCTAGAGTCTCAGCATTGGGGACCTTTAATTCAAGAGGAAATGCTTGATCAATTACTACGCGACGTAAAAATAAACGAACAGCATCAGACATAGAGAGCCCCATATAAGATAGTGCTTCAGTAGCCTGCTCCTTCGTATCATCATCTACGCGAATGTGTAGCATAGAAGTTTGTGCTGTCATATTAAACTCCGTTAGATTGGTCAAATTACTTCAATTATGTATCTCAATTGAGTTTTAGTCAATCCCTTTTATGAGTTTAATTTATATATTTGGCCGTTCATTTAAATATTATTCACTGGATTACGAATAACAAAAAATAGAATCTACATTAAAAACACTTTATGATGGTATATAAATCAAAAAAATATCAAGGAGACAGATCAATGGCTAGTAGTCAGTCAAATACGCATGTTTTAAAACGGATTGGTTCTTTAATCCCCTCATCGAATACCGTTCAAGAACGAGAATTCTATGACGCATTACCAAAGGGAACTTCTTTACACATTTCACGTTTAAAGCTCACGCACGTAGAGGCAGAATCGACGATCAAAATCGTCGAAAAATTAGGTGAAGCATCTGCCACGCTTGCGGATGCTGATGTCGATGTTCTCTTACTTGGATTAACGGCACCGTCATCGCGTAAAGGCTTAGGTTACGATAAAACCCTCAAAAAAATGATGGAAGATGCTTCTGGCAAACCTGCTACTACTGCAGCAACTGCCACGATTGAAGCACTCAATTTATTGGGTGTGAAGCGTCTTGCATTCTGTGCTCCTTGGACGGATGAAATCAATGGCTTTAGTGTGAGCTTTTTAGAGGCCAATGGTATTGAAGTGCCGCAGCATAAAGCGCTTGGTATTGCTAAAAACTTAGATATTGGTCGTCTTGATTCTTCGACTGCTTATGATATGGCCCTAGAACTAGATCGTCCTGATATCGATGCGATCATGCTTGCTTGTGGTAATTGGTACACGATGGAAGTCATTGACAAGCTCGAACAAAAAACAGGCAAGCCTGTTCTCACTACCAATCAAGTCAGTCTTTGGGGTGCGCTCAAAATACTAGGTCATATTGATTCATTGCCTGGTTATGGAATGCTGTTGCGAGATCATTTAAAGAATAAATAATTTTTTTTGCTGTTTTAACAGATTAAAAATCCCTGGGGGATCTGATGAAAAAAGTATGGCTTTGTCTTATCTTATGCTTGTGTGCTGTTTCTCTATCCCCTGCCTGGGCTCAGTCTTATCCTGATCGTCCTGTTAAATTAGTGATTCCTTGGGCACCTGGTGGTATCGCTGACATTATGGGTCGACTGCTTGGTCAAAAACTCAGTGCGCTGTGGGGTCAACCGGTTGTGATTGAGAATCGTCCTGGTGCGAGTAGCAACATTGGTACTGCCATCGTTGCCAAATCAGCGCCTGATGGTTATACGTTTTTACTCAATACATCTTCAATTGCCGTTAATACCTCGCTCTTTACCAATCCCGGTTATGAATTAGAAAAAAATATTACGGGTGTGATTAATGTCGCATGGAGCCCAAATATTATTGCCAGTAGTAATAAGCTGGGTGTAAATACTTTACAAGAGGCATTAGTTAAAGCCAAAAGTAGTCGTCTGAGTTATGGCTCTCCTGGTCCGGGCACTACAGCGCATCTGGCAGCGGAGTATGTCTTTAAGGTAATGAGTAAGGTGGATATTGTGCCGATTCCATACAACGGTGCTGGTCCTGCCATTAATGCTTTAGTTGCTGCTGATGTTGATTTAACCAGTGTCTCGATGCCACCTTCTTTGCAAATGATGAAGGCTGGTCGTATTAAAGGTTTAGCGGTAACGAGTGCGAAGCGGATGGCGGTCCTTCCTGATGTTCCTACTTTAGCGGAGTCTGGCTATCCTGGTTTTGAGGACTATACGTGGGTGGGTCTTTTTGCGCCTGCTGGCACTCCGAGTGCGGTGATCCAAAAGGTCAATAGTGATATCACGGGTTTGTTAGCACAAGCAGAATTTAAGGAACGTCTTTTATCTTTAGGATTTGAGCCTGTTGGCGGTTCTTCTGAATCGTTTGCTAAATATATTCAAATAGAAATTAAAAAATGGGACCGCGTGATTAAAGAAACGGGCACGACGGTTCAGTAAGCATTGATGTTGTTTAATTGAATAAAGCCATGTTGCCAAACATGACATAGAAGTATCAACTCAGTCGAGTTAAATAATCGATCAAATCTCTTTCTGATAATTTTGAGAAATTGCCTCGAATCATTCCAGAAAGATTTGGTTGAGAAATACCCATTCGTTTGGCTGCTTGATCTTGTGTGAGGTTTAAATGCTTTATTACCCTCATCATCTGAATCACTACATCTGATTTAATCTTTAGTTTTGCGGGATCTTCTAGACCTAAATCCGCATATATATTCCCTGAACTTTCTAAGATTTCTTCTCCATGTAAATGACTTTTTTTCACCCAACAACTCCTTTGCTTTTCATCTGGATATTTTAAATACAGATGAGTCTTCTTTGAGTATCAAAGACCATACAGGCAGAAAGTGCATTGATGAGTTTGTACAAATAAATATAAATCAAGCATGAAAAAAACATACTTATTACTTTACGTGTGAAGTCAATCTAGAATGAGCCTAAGCTTCTAACTCAGACAAATAACTCGCCATGTCATCAATGATGATGCCTTTGGTTTTTAGTGATACTCTCAGGTTATAAACGAGTTGTACTGCCTTTGCCTCAGGAAACTGTTTCGCAAAACGAATGAGGGTTGCGTGCGGCGTATTGTCACTGCATTTAACTTCAATGAGGTGTGTCAGTTCATGGCGATGCGTGAGTGGATTATCTGTGGTTATTGCAAAATCAATTTCAGCACCATCCTTGGTTCGTAAATAATGCAAGCCAGTCTCTAATCCTTTTGTGTCCCTAATGAAATCCACATGTTTAAGCAACATACATGCCACAGCATTCTCTAACTTTACTCCTTCATTCCCTCTTACTAATCCTTGATCATAGAAATAAACCTTTGGAGATTTTGATAGTGATCGAGCAATATTTTTATTGAGTGGATGAATGGGAAAAACTACAAATAGCGCTTGAAGAATATCTAAATATTTCCCTAAAGTGACCGAGGAAATACCGATATCTCTGCTGATCGAGAGCAAAGATAGGGGTGAACCGACACGGTCTCGAAGAATTTCCAAAAAAAGCTTCATGGCATTCAACTCATGAATACGGGAAAAATCTAAAATATCTTCTCGAATCAAATCTTGGGCGTACTTGATTCGCCATCGATCAGCATCTAACTTGTTCTCTGCTAAACAAGGCTCTGGAAATCCACCCCGCTCTAAAAGATGATCGAGCGCTTCTCGTGGCTTAATTTTGGATTCGGTACACAACTCTTTTACAGATATAGGATGAAATTTATAGGAATAATATCGCCCGGCCAAAGACTCGCCTGCTTGACGGAATGTTTCCATCCGCGCGCTACCTGTGACTAATAATGCGGTCCCTGGCGGCCTTGCGTCTGTTACTCCCTTGAGCCATTGTTTCCAATGAGTCATTTTATGAATCTCATCCATCACAATCAGATCATGTCGAATATCCCAGGATTGATGATTTAAGGTAACGCGATCAGTTGGTACGTCCCAGTTGAGATAAATAGGGTTTTGAAAGTTAGCCGTCAATTGACAACTCAGGTAAGTTTTACCCACCTGGCGCGGTCCAGTCAGGATGACTAACTTTTTTTTAATATCAGATAAAACATGCGCTTGAATATATCGTTCCATTGCACTATTTTAAAGGACATTTAAAAATAGTCGCGACTTTTTTTAAATATCCTTTAAATTCGTCTAAATTAAGATTATTTTATTTAAAATCAATTACTTAAGTTGCGACTTTTTTAATACAACACTTCTTTTATCTGTCTCATATCCTCCGTTCGATAGGGGTTTTTGACTGAATATTCGTAAAATTTATATATTAATGAATGACTTACATCAAAATGTAAACAAATAATCACAAAAATACACTATATTTGGAATGACAAAATTTCAATAAACAATTTTTTTATGAAAATCACTATGACAAAACTGCAAAAAGCCTTATTAATAGTTCTCAGTCTATCGACATCAACTGCATTTGCTGCTGGTGGTGGCGCTATCGTCAGCGACCCTGGAGCGATGGAAGGAAAGCACTTTGATAAAAAGGGAAAGTATCCTTCGAGCTACACCATAAAAATGCAAGAAATGTCCCGCAAGACGCTACCCTTTGAAGATAAAACGGATATTGAAGAGGCAAAAAAAGGTTTTATCGCTGCTCCTCCTTATAAAACAATTAAAGCAGAAGCTGGTAACGTTGCTTGGGATATGGGTAGTTATGATTTTTTATTACAAGGTAAAACCTTCGATAGCATCCACCCTTCTCTGCAACGTCAAGCGGTTCTCAATATGGCCTATGGTCTTTACGAAGTTCTGCCTGGCAAAATTTATCAAGTTCGTGGTTTTGATTTAGCGAATATTAGTTTTGTAAAAACTAATACGGGTTGGATTGTGTTTGATCCTTTAACTGCGAAAGAAACTGCTAAAGCTGCCTTAGACTTCATTAATGAAAAACTTGGTAAGCGTCCGGTTGTTGCCGTGGTGTACTCGCACTCGCATGGCGATCACTTTGGTGGTGTGCGTGGTGTAGTGGATGAGGCGGATGTCAAGAGCGGCAAAGTTCAAATCATTGCTCCAGCTGGCTTTATGGAAGCTGCAGTTGCTGAGAATGTGTACGCTGGTAATGCAATGACGCGCAGAATGTTTTTCCAATATGGTGTTTTATTACCAAGAAGCCCTTTTGGTCACGTCGATCAATCGATTGGTAAAAATACTGCCGCTGGTAATTTAGGTTTGATTGAACCGACTAAATACATTTCTCAACCGTTTGAAGAAATGGTAATCGATGGCGTCAAAATGGAGTTCCAAAATACGCCTGGTACTGAAGCACCTGCGGAAATGAATACCTATTTCCCGGAAATGAAAGCGTTCTGGGCTGCTGAAAACATTACGGGTACGATTCACAATATTTATACGCTGCGTGGTGCACTCGTGCGTGATGCGCTTGCTTGGTCCAAGAATATTAATAATGCCCTCTATCGTTATGGCACAGATGCTGAAGTGATGTTCGCATCGCACTCATGGCCACGTTTTGGAAATGCACGTATTCAAGATGTAATGAGAACGCAGCGTGATACCTACGCTTACTTAAATAATGAAGTACTTCATCAAGCCAATCAGGGTGTCACAATTAATGAGATTCAGAACGTCTATAAACTGCCTGAGAGTTTGAAAAATAAATGGGCAGCGCATAGCTACCACGGCTCTGAAGAACACAATAGCCGCGCGGTAATTAACCGTTACATCGGTTACTGGGATGGCAATCCAGCTACCTTAATGCCACTGTCACCAAAAGATTCTGCGCCTTTGTATGTGGAAATGATGGGGGGTAGTGCAAAAATTATTGCTAAAGGTAAGCAGCTCTATAACCAAGGTAAATATTTTCAAGGTGTTGAGATTGTCAATAAATTGGTCTACGCTGAACCCACGAATACAGCAGCTAAAGATTTACTCGCTGATCTGTTTGAACAAATTGGTTATCAAAAAGAAAGTCCAAGTGTGCGTAATAGTTTCCTAGGCGCTGCTTACGAACTTCGTCATGGTATGCCTGCTGGGACTCCTCCTAAAGCGAGTGGTCCTGACATGATTCGTGGCATGCCTACTGAGTTATGGCTCAACTCTCTTGCTATCTCCATGGATAGTAAAAAGGTAGTGGGTAAAAAATCAGTGATTAATCTTGTCACTCCTGACAATGGTGAGAAGTTTGTTGTGGAATTAAGTAATTCTGCTCTAACCAATATCAAAGGTCAGCAAGCGAAAAATCCGGATCTTTCGATTACGTTAAATCGCGCTGACTTGAACTCTGTCATGGGTGGTACTAAAACCTTTGATCAACTGATTCAAGAAGGTAAGGCGAAGTTTGAAGGTAATCGTCAAGCTTTTGATGATTTGCGTAGTAGTTTGACAAGCTTTACTCCTGATTTTGAGTTGATGCCTGGTACAAAAGCAAAAGCTGCTCCTCTTAAAACATTAGATCCACTAGTAGTGCAAGAAGCTGCTGAGTTACATCAGTAATTGATTGAGGGTTAATCTTCTCCAACGCTGGAGGAGAATAAAAAAAGCGAGGATTGTAAAACAATTCTCGCTTTTTATCTTTGGAGCATTGAATGATTTCAAGTCAATGACTCATGACCTCCCGATTGAGGCAGACTTTCAAAGCACAGGGAAAACCATATTATCAAAATAGATAAAAGGTGAATGAAAAGATATCCTTAAAATAACATCTGTCTTTAAAAAGGAAGGATCAATGAAAAATTATTCCTTCGTCTTGAAATATGACTTACCAGATCATGCCTCTAGTCCAGGGCAGCATCTCGATACTCTTTATGAAGCAGGTTGTGATGATGCTCTTATTGGCATTGGAGTTCATGGTCGTTTGGCTCTAGACTTTACACGTCAATCTACTTCAGCATTTGAAGCTATCAGTTCAGCAATGCTTAATGTTAAAAAAGCGATGCCAATGTCTAGAATGGTAGAAGCAACAACGATAATGATTGCCTGAGTTAAGTCAGTTATCAGGATGATCAGCCAAAAAATCACTAACAAATTTTGTCAACACCATATGATTCACTTGGGTTTCGCTTATATTTAATATGAGAGTTATTTGACTCATGAAGTTTTTTGTAGGCACGACTAAATCTTTTAGTTTGTAAAACTTGGTAAGTCATCAGTTCTTCGTCATTTTTCTCGGGGTAAATGGTGTCAAGCTATCTCTTGCTTCAGAAAGTGCCAATAGAGATTCCGCAACAAAGCTAACAGGCAAATCTGGATTGTCAAGAGCGGCTCGGCCAACCATTGCCCAAAATTCGATTTGACCAGCAATGGTGCGGTGTTCGATTTTTGATTCAGTCTTAGCTTGCTCGTAAAGCAATTTATCAATCCTAACAGGCATTCCCATCATTTCTCTCCTTTATTTGACTGCAGTAGTAAAGCCTCATAAGAATTATTAAATATCTCAACTAGTCTCAAAACTCATCTTGAGTTGCAAGCGAGGCATGGGGAGCAATCATCGTGCGTCTAAAGTTTCCTGTAGGCTAACGCATCGTATAAAGCCCCCATGTCTATCAATTCATCAGTTTACGCGAGAGTTTTTTGACTCATCCCCAGTTTTCAGTTTTTAATCCAGGCACTCCTGAAAACTCATCCTCATGATTGGTGACGAGTAGCATATTTAAAGCCAAAGCATGGGCAGCAATCATGGTGTCTAAAGTTCCAATGGGTTGACCTTTTTTTTCTAAAAAAGCCCTTAGCTTGCCATACTTCCAAATACATTCCTCATCAAACGGATAAATTTTTAGCGTCGCTAAAAACATATCTAAAAATTGTTTACCGTTGACTGAGCCAGAATGTTCGACACCAAAACTTAATTCTGCAGCACTCACACTCGATATGCCAATTTGTTCATGATCGAATTCACGAAACCGACTCAACACTTTGGATGGTCGCTGATTAATAATATAAATACACATACTCGTATCTAATATGATCATGGCTTTATCTCCTCCCTTGTTTGTTCATTTGGTTGTTCACGTTTGACTTTGCTGCCTGGTTCAAGACACTCTAGGGCAGCACAAATATTCGCAAATAATCTTTTCGTGGGAAGCAGTAAAACCCCGCCAGCAAAATGCTGAATCGTTACCTCTTTCTCTTTAAATCGGTATGCCTTAGACAACCGTACTGCTTGACTTCTACCGTGCATAAAAATGCGTGTTTTATCCATCTCTCCTCCAAAAAATACTATGAGTATATCGATTTCGAAGAGCAATGAAAAAGGCTTACCCCACCAGCAGTAAGCCTTTTAATATATAACTTTTTGCAGTTTAACTTTGTGAATCTTGATTACGTCCTTGATGTGTTTTTCTTCTCAAAAATGCTGGTTTTATCGATTCCATATTCATACTATAAGAGACACCTTCATCTAGCGCAACGGAACGACCCTTCATCATGTGCACGGAGTACATCAACTCTTTTTCCATCCGCAGATGATCACGCTCGTCCATGAGTTTGCGTAAATATTGGATAGTTTTTTGGACCCAAGGATTGTCAATCGATTGGCGATCAAGATCATTAATCATTCGCTCGACTGCTTCCCAATTACGGTCTTTGACATAATTTCTGGCTTCTCTTTGTAGATCTGCCATCTCGACTTCTTGGAACCGTCGACCAACAAGCTCATCTTCTGAGGCAGCTTGATACTGTTCAAGATCTACGACAGGCAATGGCATTAACTTGGCATGTACAGAAACACTTTGGTTGTCATGGTTGGTGAGTACGATCTCGAAATCAATGATGCCTCCCTGTGCTTCATCACGCAAATGAGCGCGTGATTGTGCATGAATCGCATCTTGCATCGGGATGCTAAAAGCTAGCCACTTCTCTGAGCCATACGCAAGTCCTGAGACACGCCACATATGCGGTGCTGCGCTTTGGATATCATTGCGCATTTTTAATCCATGCCCGGTGTAATGGGCTATCACTTGGACTTGTTTAAATACCAAATGCGTCAAAAAGCTCATTTCTGAATCAAAGGAATCTTGGAGATCTTCTACTCGCTCACCATACCAAGCATTGCCCTGCCCTGCATTTGCCATGGCGGTCATCAACTCTTCATTGAAATCTAAACCAATGCCAACGGTTGTGGTGGTAATACCAGCACGTGCAAGTTCAGCGACTTGATCACAGATGCGATCTGTTCTGGTAATGCCTACATTGGCTTGTCCATCCGAGAGGAGAATCACACGACATAACTCATTACCATTCGATCTTGGTGCGAGTGTCTCAGCTCCTTTGAGCCATCCGGCATGCAGGTTGGTTCCACCTCGTGTGTAAATCTGATCCAAATGATGTTCAATAAAAATCCTAGCTGACGGAACTGGCATGAGTTCTAAATGTACTTCAACGGTATCGTCATAGGAGATAACACTGACGCTGTCATGGTCGTGCAGTCGGTTAATAATATCGACCGCACTGCGTTTGGCTTGCTCTAATTTACC
>CANFUO010000078.1 GCA_947450225.1 Burkholderiaceae bacterium
ACAACTTCTATTTCAGGTTTGGCGTTCACCATATCGTGATAAGAATTAATAATCGTAATGAGATCAAATGATCCATTAGGCTCATTGCTTAAATCTTCAATTGCTAAAACAATGGGCACAATATTAGATTGTGGTTGACGTTGAATGCGTTCCATTAACCTCTCATTAGGTTTTAAATTGAAGGCAAAAACCTTGCCGTTCGGTGCAACAGAGAGTGCCAGTAATTGCGCCGTATGACCACCCCCAGAAAAAATATCCAAGACTTTCATCCCTGGCTTTGCTCCAATGAACTGCAACATCTGGAGGGGCATTCTCTTTGAGTCAATATTTCGGTCTTGTTCAGAACGTAAGGGGTGATTAATGATGTTATTTAAATCATTCGTTGTTTGTCCAAATGATGGCGAGATGAATGGCAAAACTAGAGAACTCGTAAGAATTAACCCTAAAAATCTTTTCAATCGACTCTTTAACATGTATTTTCCAGAATATAAAGGAGATAATCACAATATATCAAGAAATCATGGCCAATGTGCCACACTTCCTAATGTAACAATCAATCAATTGAAATAATCAAGCTTTCTAGAGATCAAATTATTGATCTAAAACCTACTTTAATAAGTCAATCTTCCATAGTAAGAATAGTAATTGGCGTCATTAATCGAATTTTCACCGCCAATACTAATATTTACTGAACTTGTTTTAGAAACTTTAGTAGTAACACCAAGATCTAAAGCAAACCTTTTCGATCCGGTTTCTGATAAGTAGGTATAAGGATCATCTCCAGAATCCGTTGTAAATGTCGTATACCTGCCGCCTTTAAAGACTTTCCATAAACTTAATCTACCCAAATAATTAATCTTGGAGTCACTGCTGTGATCTTGATCAATGTATCCCTATATATGCGAATTAAATGATGTTTCTGGTAGTTTTTTCATTCATTTCTAATAACATTATTTAAGCTATTGTTATTTATCAAAATTTCAGTTACCATCTAATAGTAGATACAATTTGATGTATGGATATTTCATATGACCCCATCAAAAACTATCGCAATATTCAGGGTCGCAATCTTTCCTTTGATCAAGTTGTAGACTTTGATTTTGAAAATGCCTTTTATGAAGTAGATAAACGCATAGACTATGGAGAACTTAGAATTCGGGCAATCGGACTCTTAGAGAACAGACTTCATGTTTTAGTATTTACTGAGACCGTGGATGGAATTCGTGTGATTAGCTTTAGAAAAGCAAATTCTAGAGAGGAAAAAATATATGAACAAAAAACCTAAATTAGATGAAGACGATATGGAGTGGACTGCTGAAATGATGAAAAGCGCAAAACGCTTTGATCAATTACCAATGTCATTACAAGAAAAGCTCAAATCGAGAGCTACTCGAGGAGCACAAATTGCTCCAACTAAAATACAAACGTCTATCCGCCTGTCAGCTGATGTCATATCGACCTTTAAAGCATCTGGGAAAGGCTGGCAATCGAAAATCGATAGCGTATTAAGAGAATATATCCGTCAGCACCCTGCCCTTTAAAAGTACCTACTTGAACAGTTGGGTTTACTGATAAACACTTGTAATTAATGTTGGTTATTGAATAAGGTGTCGAGAGAACCCTGTGGGTATGCCTCGCAATGGGGTTTTAAACTAAAACCCCCTATGAAAAAAGGGGGTTTTATTCAACTATGGTGCCCGAGGCCGGAATCGAACCGGCATGCATGTTTTATATGCGGCAGATTTTAAGTCTGCTGTGTCTACCGATTTCACCACTCGGGCACGCGAAGGCGTAATCTTAACATACTTTGAGGGGGCAAACCCTTAGTGTTTTAATAAATTCTTGTGGTTACAATGATATTTCAGTAAATTTTTACTTTATGTAAATACGCCTGTTGAAAAACAAGTCTATTTTTTTGTAACTTATGTGGAGAATGTATGAAATTTAAAATCCAACTGTCAGCAATCGCTATAGCCGCTTCTTTATTGAGCGCTCCTGCATTTGCCCAAACGATCAAAATTGGTGTAACAGGCCCATTCACGGGCGGCTCTTCCTCTATGGGTGTGAGTATGCGAGATGGTGTTCGTCTTGCTGCCAAAGAAATTAACTCAACTGGTGGTGTCTTAGGTCGTCAAATTGAACTCATTGAGCGTGATGACCAGGCTGACAACGCCCGTGGTATTACGATTGCTCAAGAACTGGTCAATAAAGAAAAAATCGTTGCTGACGTAGGCTTTATCAATACTGGTGTGGCTCTAGCCGCGCAGCGTATTTATCAAGAAGCTAAGATCCCTGTCTTTAATAACGTGGCTACTGGTACTGTTGTTACTCGCCAATTCGATAAAGAGCCAGCGAACTATATTTTCCGTAACGCTGCTCGTGATGAAATCCAAGCTCCTATGATTGTGACAGAAGCAATTGATAAGCGTGGCTTCAAAAAAGTGGCGATTTTGCATGACTCCACTAACTACGGTGAACTCGGCAAAACTGACTTAATGAAAGCCCTGACAGCCAAAGGTATTACTCCTGTAGCGATTGAGAAATTCAATATTAAAGACACTGACATGACTTCTCAGCTATTAAAGGCTAAAGAAGCTGGCGCCGAAGTGATTTTGACCTACGCAATTGGACCTGAACTGGCTCAAATCGCTAATGGTATGGCTAAATTAGGTTGGAAAAAGCCTTTAATCGGTTCATGGACGCTTTCTATGGCGAACTTCATCGATACAGCCGGCAAAAATGGTGAAGGCGCTCGTATGCCACAAACCTTTATTCAAGAAGCTAATACCCAAAAGCGTAAGGCCTTTATTGATGCTTACCTCAAGGAATTCAAGCCAAAGAATAATCGTATCGATTCACCGGTATCCGCTGCCCAAGGTTATGACTCAGTTTACTTATTGGCTTCTGCCATCAGACAAGCAGGCTCTACCGATGGCGAAAAAATTCGTGAAGCTTTAGAAAATCTGAACGAAAAGCTGGTCGGTATCGTAACTGTCTATGACAAGCCATTTAGCAAAACGGATCATGAAGCTATTACTGATAACATCCCTGTAATGGGTGAAGTGAAGAACGGTAAAGTGGTTTATGCCTATCAAGAAGATGCTGATAAAGGTTCCGATATTCGCTTGAAAAAGAAGAAGTAAGTCTTAAAAACTCATTAAAGCGCTACTTTTCGTAGCGCTTTTTTGTTTTTCTGTTACTTTTATTATTATAATTCCGACTTATCGATCATTTTGTAACTTTGTTGGCGTTTAGAACTCTCGGAAAAATCCATGGAAATTCTGATTCAATTAATCTTTAGTGGCATTGCACTTGGCATGATTTATGCGGTGGTCGCCTTTGGCTATCAACTCACATTTGCCACTTCTGGTACTTTAAACTTTGGCCAGGGTGAAGCTTTAATGCTTGGCGCTCTTGTGGGCTTAACCTGCGTTGATACTTTGGGAATCAACTTTTGGCTCATGATTCCCCTCGTATGTATATTTGGCGCACTCCAGGGTAGTTTGGTTGAGGTGGTTGGCGTTAGGCCAGCGATTAAGATCAAATCTGAGTTTGGTTGGATCATGTCGACGATTGCTTTGGGGATTATCTTCAAAAACGTTGCAGAAAACGTATGGGGTCGTGATGATCTGCGTTTTCCGTCCCCACTGCCTGAAGAACCTTTTCAATTTTTAGGCGCTAATATCCTCCCGATGGAAGTTCTGGTCGTTGTTGGTGCTCTTCTCATGATGTTGCTGGTGGAGTGGTTTAACCGTAAAACAATTTATGGTAAGGCTGTTGTCGCCACTTCCAATGATCGTGACGCTGCTAGTCTGATGGGTATTAATACGGGTGTTGTCATTATGTTTTCTTACGCCCTATCCTCCATTACCGCTGCTTTTGCTGGTGTTCTCATCTCTCCTTTAACTTTAACGGGTGCCACCATGGGTGCCTCTTTGGGCTTAAAAGCGTTTGCTGTGGCAATTATTGGGGGTCTTTCCAGTGGCTTTGGAATTATTATCGGCGGCCTCATTTTAGGTATCGCTGAAACCACGACGGGCTTTTATATCTCGACAGGATATAAAGATGTTCCTGGCCTATTGCTCCTCCTGCTCGTCCTCGCTCTCAAACCATCTGGCTTATTTGGTAAAACTGCGATCAAGAAAGTTTAAGTCTATGAATTCATCAAAAATTATTGCTATCGCTTTAGCTATCGTTGCAATCTTTGCGTTTCCGATCTTCTTAAATAATGATTACTACATTCATTTAGGTACAACGATCCTCATCTATATCATTTTGCTCTTTGGCTTAGATATCGTGGTTGGCTATACCGGTCAGGTTTCTTTAGGTCATGCAGGTCTATTTGGTGTCGGTGCCTATACCACTGGTGTTCTTTTCTTCCACTTAGGAATGCCTTTTTTTGTTACTGTACCGGCAAGTATCATCGTGACCGCTTTTTTTGGTGGCTTGCTAGCGCTACCAGCATTGAAGGTGATCGGTCCTTATTTAGCGATGGTCACTTTAGCGTTCGGCACTATTTTACAAATTCTGATTAATGAGATGAGCTTCTTAACTGAAGGTCCAATGGGTATCAAACTCTTAAAACCTGAATTCCTCGGTGTTGAAATGGGTGAGCGAGAGTTCTATTGGGTGAGCGCTATAGCTATGATCGTGGCTTTAATTGTCGTGCACCGTATCTTAAAGTCCCAACTTGGCCGTGCTTTTGAGGCCTTGCGTGATAGTCCTGTGGCCTGCGATTGCATGGGTGTTTCAGTCTATCGTTATAAGGTGTATGCCTTTGTGATTAGTGCTGGTTTTGCTGGCTTTGCTGGTTCAATGTATGCCTACTCTGAGAAGTATATTTCTCCGAATACGTATAACAACGAATTAACCGTATTGTTTCTTCTCGGTATTATCATGGGCGGTCGTAAATCACGTCTTGGCGCTATTCTTGGTGCGGTGATTATCGTTCTTCTACCGAAGTTGCTAGATGATATTAATCTGTTCAGAATGGTTGCTATTGCCCTTGCTGTGTTGGTGACTCTTGGCTCTGCCCTTGCTCTATCCAAAGGTATTACCACACGTAAAAAAGTCTTTGCACCGGTCGTTGGAACGATTGCTTTAGCTCTCTTCTCTTTATGGCTTGAGAATATTACAGATTGGCGCCTGAGTATTTTTGGTGTCATGATCCTATTGGTGGTCTACTACTTGCAAGAGGGTATCGTTGGGTTCTTCCGTAACTTTACTAGTGCTCTGAGAGCCAAAGTGGTTCAAGCACAAGATCTTTCAGCAACTGCTGGGGAAACGTCTATAAACGTGATTCATCAGGCTGCGGTCAAAGATACAACCGCACCAATCCTCACGATTGAATCTATCTTGATGCAATTCGGTGGTTTAAAAGCCTTGAATAATGTCGATATCACGATCAAACGTGGCACGATTCATGGTCTCATCGGCCCTAACGGCTCTGGCAAAAGCACGATGATGAATGTGCTAACAGGTATTTATATTCCTACCGCTGGGGATGTCAAGTTTGAGAGTAATAGCGTGGTTGGTAAAACCTCTTCAGAAATTGCTTTATCTGGAATCGCTAGAACTTTCCAAAACGTTCAGCTTTTTGGTGAGATGACTGCTCTTGAAAATATTTTAGTTGGTTTGCACCATAGCTTTAACTCAAATCTCTTGGACGTGGCACTGCATTTACCTCGCTTTACTAAAGAAGAAGCCTCTGCTCGTGAACGTGCTTTAGGTCTACTTCATTTTGTCGGTTTAGATAAATTAGCCAATGAAGAAGCGCGTAATTTACCCTATGGTAAACAACGCATGTTAGAAATTGCTCGTGCACTCGCCCTCGATCCGAATCTTTTGTTATTAGATGAGCCTGCGGCTGGTTTAACAGCTCCTGACATCAAAGAATTACTCACGGTCATTAGAAAGATTCGTGATCATGGTATTACGATTATTTTGATTGAGCATCATATGGATGTGGTCATGAGTGTTTGTGACAAGATTTCGGTTCTTGATTTTGGGCAAAAAATTGCCGAGGGTGTTGCTCAAGAAATTCAAAAAGATGAAAAAGTCATTGAGGCCTATTTAGGCGGTCAGTCAGCTTAAGCGCCAAATAAAGGGAATCTTATGTTATCCATTAAAAATCTCAAAGCAGGCTACGGTAAGGTTGAAGTCTTACATGGCATTAATATCGAAGTACCGAAGAGTCAAATCATTACCCTCATTGGTTCAAATGGTGCAGGTAAAACCACCACCATGCGTGCCATTACTGGCATGATTAAACCTACTTCAGGGGAAATTACTTTAGGTTCTGAAAATATTACTGGCTATGACTCCCATCGTGTGGCTCGTCTAGGTCTTGCCCACTCCCCTGAGGGGCGTCGTGTTTTTTCTACGATGTCTGTGACAGATAATTTATTGTTGGGCGCTTTTCCTCGTCTCACTGGAAGTCGTCCAAAAGGTGATGTGAAACATGATCTTGAAAAAGCAATGGAGCTGTTCCCACGCTTAAAAGAAAGACGTACTCAATTGGCCGGAACCTTATCTGGTGGTGAGCAACAAATGCTTGCGATGGCTCGCGCCGTCATGCTTAATCCGGATGTGTTCTTGTTAGATGAGCCTTCAATGGGCCTTGCCCCAATTTTGGTCGATGAGGTGTTTAAAACAATCCAACGTCTCAAAAGTGAAGGTGTGACAATGCTTCTCGTTGAGCAGTTTGCAGCAGCCGCTCTCAATGTGGCAGATTATGGTTATGTGCTCGAAAATGGTCATATCAAAGTTCATGGCCCTGCCGCACAACTCAAGAATGATCCGGCCGTTATCGCCGCATACTTAGGTGGTAGTCACTAGGCTTATTTTTGATACATCTAAGGGGGCATATGCCCCCTTTTTTCTATTTTAGCCCTCAAATTGAATTGTCGACCTAAGCGTAAGTTACTGAAATAATTGAATTTATATCAATATATGTAAAATTTAAGTTTCGAACTTAAATTTTACATATTATCTTGCTCGGATTTTCTATCGGACATCCATTATGTTATTAAAGAGGCTTACAATCAACCAACTATCCTATCTTTTACCATGAACTTTTCACCCCTTCTCTCCTTCTTCTTTCGTTTAGGTAAATACTTCTTTTGGCTAGTCCTTGCCATTGGATTACTCATTGGGTCTTTAATTGCGTTCTATTCTTTTGATGTCAAAAGCGTACCTAACGGCTCATTTAAAAGTCCCTATTTACGAGATAAAACGAATATTGTGTTTGATCAAAGTGACGTGGCACATATCAAGGCTCAGTATGCCAATGATGCTTATTTTGCCTTGGGTTATCTGCATGCCCGCGAGCGTACTTGGCAAATGGAGTTTAATCGTCGCTTAGCCTCAGGCACTTTATCTGAAATCCTTGGCGAAAAAACAGTTGGTATCGATCGGTTCATGAAAACCATTGGTATTCGACGCGCCGCTAGAACCCAATACGAAAACTTACCGAGCTCTACGCAACTTGCGTTGGAAGCCTACTGTAATGGTATTAATGCCGGTTTTGCCGATTTGGGATGGGCATTGCCGATTGAGTTTTTGTTAACGAACTCAAAACCCTCGCTTTGGACGCCAATTGATAGTGTGTCTTGGTCTTTGATGATGGCTCTGGATTTAGGTGATAACTGGGGTCGTGAGTTTTCTAGGTTAGCCCTTTCTAGGCATCTCTCAACAGAAAAAATCTGGCAAGTCATGCCCCCTTATGTGGGTGAGCAACCTGCAACGAAGATCGATTTTGCAAAGCTGTATCAAGATGCCAATATCTTTTTACCAAAAGAGTCTGCGCAATCTGAAGTGAAGTCTGTTGATCATCTCTCTGCTTGGTTACCAGAAGCATCTGAAGGTAAAGGTTCTAATAATTGGGCAGTTTTGGGATCACATACACAAAGTAAAAAACCTTTTTTAGCAAATGATCCTCATCTTGGTTTATCAAGTCCATCCACTTGGTACTTCGCTCATCTGCAAGCAAAAGACTTAAATGTGATTGGGGGAACGATTCCTGGCTTACCTGGTGTAGTTCTTGGTTACACGCCAAAACTGGCATGGAGCTTTACCAATACCGCCCCCGATGTACAAGATCTTTATATAGAGGCGATTCATCCACAAAACGCGATCCAATATAAAACCCCAAAAGGCTACGAAGCATTTAAAGTCCGTCGGGAGAGTATTTTAGTCAAGGGTGCTGATCCCATTCATTTTGTAGTTCGTGAAACCCGCCATGGCCCCGTTATTTCTGATGCCTACCCTGAAGCTGCAAAAGTGCTTGATACGAAACGTTTTGTTCTGGCTCTGCGATGGACTGCTCTTGATCCGCAAAACCAGTCCATACGCGCATTAATTGATATGAATAAAGCAAGCAGTCTCGAAGAGCTACGCGCATCTTTAGAGAACTACTATGCCCCTATGCAAAATGTTGTCATGGCTGATACAGATGGCCGTATTGCTTTTCAAGTTGCAGGAGTGGCGCCAAAGCGCATGAAGGACCAAGGGTTGATGGGGGTTGCGCCAAGCTTTGGCTGGGATGCTAGTAATGACTGGAAGGAATATCTCAAACCGAGTGATCTTCCTCATAATTACTCTCCTGAGAAACCCTGGATTGTGACTGCAAATCAAAAGGTTGAGGATCCTGCCGCGCCATTTACGTTGACGAACGATTGGACAATGCCCTACCGTGCAAATCGAATCGAAGAATTACTCAAAAAGAATACGCGTCATGATATGAATTCTATGATTGCAATACAAAATGATACGGTTTCATTAGCAGCTAAACCCCTACTCACTCTTTTCAAACATAGTCAGTCTTCCCACCCTCTTGCAGGAGCCGTATTGCTTGTGGTGAAAGATTTTGATGGCGATATGCAGGCCAATAGTAATGGGGCTCTCATCTTTAATGCTTGGGTCGATCAAATGACTCGTTTGGTATTTACCTCGCCACTAGGTACTTCTTTTGAGAAGATATATTCTCAAAGAGGATTACGAGATGGTCTTTTGAATGTGATTGAACATCATCCTGCACAGTGGTGCCAGTCAACAAATAATCCGGAAATAAAGAACTGTGCAGAACTGAGTAATGTCGCCTTCGATAAAGCACTAACGTATCTTGATAAGCGCTATGGTAAAGATATCCAAAAATGGCAATGGAGTGATGCACATCCTGCTATCGGCGCGCATAAACCTTTTGGCCAGCTGCCTTTTTTAAGTTCATTCTTTAATTTAAAAGTAGGCTCTGCTGGTGATGGTCAAACTGTCAATGTAGGTAAGATGAGTTTTAGCAATACTAAAGAACCTTATGGATCCAGTGTTGCTCCTGGCATGAGAGCTATTTATGACTTATCGCAACTCAATGCTTCAATTTTTATTGGTTTTGGTGGTCAATCCGGCTGGGTTCAAAGCCCACGCTATAAGGAATACAGTAGCTTATGGTCTAAGGGCAATTATCTACCAATGACCATTGAGCCAAAAGAGTTTAAGCCTTATAAAATAGATCTTATCCCAAACTCTTCTTCATCGAAATAATTTATTTAATCGCTAAATTTACTTTTAATTTATCGTAAGTATCATCAATTAATTTCGTCATCTCTTTTTCATCGGTGATATTGATCTTAAGTTCCTTGCCTGCAGCAATGGCAAGTTCCCGCATACTCACAGGATCAATAATGGCAAATAGTTTAGGATTTTTACTTTGCATTTTTGAACCATTTTTTTCTAGCACTTCCGCATGTATGCCCGCATCAGAATAACTGACGATATCTAATTGATTAGCATCTAATTGCCATTTCTTAAATTGGCAAACGCCCATATAAGGTGAAGCAGTCAATGATTGACGTAAGGCTTGTACACCACCCGCCACATTGTCATTCTTTCCTGAGCACATGATATTGCCGGAAAAAGTACGGTTTTTCTTAACAGCTAAGTTTGCGTATATAAAAAAATACTCAAGCTCTTCTTTGCTGCCATAGGTTTCTTTGGCCACATGGTATTGCCATAACATCGCTGTATAGGGATCTGTTTTAAATGGCGACGTATGCCCTCCTTCACTCTTAGGATAAGCGTAATCTGTAGCAATACTGGAAATGATGTCGCAGCCATTAGCCTTTAACCAGTAGGCTCCATTTCTACCACCCCAACATAGCGCTCCATCTGATCCAAAAGATCTGCCCGCCTCTCCCAAAAATGCTGCTGAAGCTGCTAGTGC
>CANFUO010000079.1 GCA_947450225.1 Burkholderiaceae bacterium
TATTGCCGATGCCAGGTAAAAGAGTATCTGTAGTCTGGTCTACCAGTCATGCACACGCAAATACGCTCATAAACCTTGCCCAAAACGATCCTGTAGAGTTTTGTGCACAGATTAGTCAAGCGGCGCATGGTGCAGTTGAAAAAGAACTAGGTGATTTAAGCTTACTATCAGGTGCACAGTCCTACCCCCTCAAAAAGGTGCGAGCAAAACAAATGATTGGCCCATCACATGATCCAAGAATTGTTTTATTAGGTGATGCCGCCCATGTCATGCACCCTCTGGCTGGACAAGGCCTTAACCTGGGCTTGAGAGATATTGCTGATTTGTATCAAGTGTTTGCGGACAAGGAAAGTTTCAGGAAAATAAGTGACCCTATTTTGCTCAGGCGGTATGAGCGGATGCGCGCCGGTGATGTGGATGCTCTCCTATCGGTCACGCATCACTTACATCAGTTATTTTTAAATTCCACCCCAACCATGCGCTGGCTCAGAAATACAGGAATGCGGATTGTCAATCAACATCAATTTTTTAAACGTCAACTGATTGCCAGAGCGCTTGGTTAAATAGTATGATTTGCTTCAAATAAGGATTTTCATGAAAATACTGCCACAACTATTGATATCGCTAGGACTCCTGGTTTGTCAATTTTCTTTTGCACAGTCAAACGATAAAATTAAAGCTGAACTACAAAAACAGTTTGGCTCAAAAATACAAATCAAAAGTATCACGCCAAGTCCTATCCCTGGCATTTATGAAGTTGTTGCAAATTCATCGATCATTTATGTCGATGCGCAAGCAAAGTTTTTAATCCAAGGAAGTATTACCGATTTAAAAACAGGCATCAACTTAACGGATGCGCGTGAAGAAGAAATGAACCGTATCCAATTTAGTGATTTACCACTTCAAGATTCAGTTAAGTTTGTGCGGGGTGATGGCTCAAGAAAAATGGCTGTTTTTGCAGATCCGAATTGTGGGTACTGCAAAACTCTTGAAAAAACGTTTCAAAACATGGAGAACATCACCGTCTATACCTTCTTAACCCCCATTCTATCCCCGGATTCAACTACAAAATCCAAAGCAATTTGGTGTGCAAATGACCCCTCAAAAACTTGGGTGAATTGGATGACCATGCAAACTCCTTTACCAACTAAAACAGATTGCACTACTCCCCTAGATAAGAATGTCGCTCTTGCTAAAAAATTAGGTATTACAGGTACGCCAGCTATTTTCTTTACCGATGGGAATAGAATCCCTGGCGCTGCATCTAAAGATGATCTTGAAAAAAAATTAGCGTCTCTGAATAAGACTAATGTGAAATAAGTCATGAAAGCCAATATTGAATACTTCATCCGCCCGGCAGATCCACTAGGGCATTATTTTGAGGTCGATTTAATTATTTGGCAGCCACAATCTTTGCAGCAAGTTCAAATGCCTGCATGGATTCCGGGTAGTTATATGATTCGTGACTTTAGCAAACAGATCGTGCAGATTCATGCATACGAAATCAATGACAAACGACATCTGATCTCGCCCTTGTTGATGGAGTCTTGCGATAGCAATACATGGCAGATTCATACAACGAAAAAACCGATTTTAATTAGTGCCAAAATGTATGCTTTTGATCAATCTGTCAGAACTGCTTATCTTGATCAATTTCGTGGCTTTTATAATCACAGCAGTTTATGTTTGCAAGCGCTTGGGTTTACGAATGAACCCTGCTTAGTCCATATTGAAAAAACGTCATGGCTCAACTCTTGGTCAGTGATCACTTCAATGGCGCCCATGAACATTCACAAAGATGGGTTTGGTAGCTATTTTGCAAAAAATTATGCTGAATTAATCGACCATCCGGTAAGTCTGGGTCATTTCCAGGTCCTTACCTGGAAATCTTGTGATATCCCCCATATGATGGTCATTCAAGGGGCAACGGATGCTATCGATACCACTCGCTTAGCGAGGGATTTAAAAGCCATCACTCAAAGTCAAATTGCATTTTTTGAACCTAATGCTAAGAAAGCTCCTTTTCAACATTATATTTTTCATGTCAATGTCAGTGCTAATGGGTATGGCGGCCTTGAGCATCGCAATTCAACTGCACTGCTATGTAAACGATCTGATTTACCCTACTCAGAGTTAACACTTGTTCAATCCTCTTATGAGGACTTTTTAGGTCTGTGTAGTCATGAGTATTTCCATGCGTGGAATGTTAAAAATATTCAACCCCTTGCATTTCAGCCGTATCAGTTACAAGTGCGTAACCACACACATTTACTCTGGTTATTTGAAGGCTTTACAAGTTACTATGACGACTTACATTTACTCAGAAGCAAAGTAATCTCTCTAGAGAGCTACCTTGAGCGCTTAAATAAAACTATCAATCAAGTCCTCAAATCTACTGGCAGATTAAAGCAATCGCTTGCACAAAGCTCTTATGATGCTTGGACTAAATATTATTTAATGGATGAAAATACGCCCAATGCTGTAGTCAGTTATTACGCTAAAGGCTCTTTAATTGCACTTGCGCTTGACTTACTTATTCGTCAATTCACACAACAGCATAAATCTCTAGATGACGTCATGAGAGTGTTATGGCAACAACATGGTGATCTGAAGGGTCATGGCATTGGTCTTGCCGAAGATGGCTTTAAGGATGTTGTTCTTCTTGCCATTGGGGCCGAGTTCAAGTCCACTTGGAATCAGTTTGAGAAACGATTTATTTTAGGCACAGAAGATCTCCCTCTAGGAGATCTGTTAGCCCAACAAAATTGGGTCTTACAAGAGCAGCCGTTAACCTCCTCTGAATTAGCCTTACAGCGTTTGGGTGTTCGAACGACAACCCAAGATGCTTTGGTCAAAATAACCCATGTGTTTGATGATGGTGGTGCACACAAAGCTGGTATCGCCGCCGGGGATCTACTCGTCAGCATCAATCGTGAACGCATAACGCCGAGTACCTTCAGTAGCCTATTGGATAGATTTTCGCACCAGTCGATCAGTTTGATGGTGTTTCGGCAAGATATCTTGCATGAGTGTGTCGTCACAAAGGATGCGCGTAAGCTCGCTAAATGGCAAATAGTACCCAACGCATCTGCTTAAGATAGGTACCCAGTGCCTCTTTTAACTGCGCTAGTTGATCGCATCCCCAAAGATTATCAAAATTTACTTCACGAATTTTTGTCGGATCAGAATCATCAACAAGCTTTATCTCGCATCGCTGAGTTAGAAAAAAATGCCAGATCTCAAAATCCTTCTGAGATTTATCCTGCCTATGAGGATGTATTTAATGCACTGATTCAAACTCCGGTGAATGCAGTCAAAGTTGTCCTTCTTGGTCAAGATCCCTACCATAGCCCCGGTCTTGCGCAAGGACTGGCATTTTCTATTCCAGAACATATCGCCACCTCATCGAGAGCTTTCCCCAGTTCACTGCGTAATATCAGTAAAGCCCTTGTTTTAGATAACTTTGATCCATTACCTCACGGAAATCTCATCTCTTGGGCAAAGCAAGGTGTTTTACTTCTCAATACCTGTTTAACCGTCAATATGGGTAATGCCCATAGCCATCAGGCGTGGGGCTGGCAATTGCTCACGGATGCCATTATTCAGGCGCTTAGCCAACAACATGCCGTTGTTTGGTTGCTATGGGGAAAAGTGGCTCAAAAGAAATCTGCGTTGATTGCGCCAAATCCTCAATCTTTAGTTCTTTCTGCATCCCACCCCTCTGGCCTGGGGGCTTATCAAACTGCAGAGCCTTTTCTCTATAAAGGCGATCAAAGGGGCTGTGGTCACTTTAAAAAAACGAATGATTGGCTTATCGAGCACCACAAAACACCAATTCAGTGGTCTACATCATGGCTAACGAGGTAATTGATAAGTTAGTAAAATGCCTTCTTCATGCAAATATCACCTTTTTTTAATAAAAATGACCTTGCATCTTTATAATTCAGATTATGCAATTACTTACCCTAGGTATTAATCACCATACCGCCCCCATTGAGGTAAGGGAACGTGTTGCCTTTGGTCCTGAGATCTTAAGTTCAGCATTACATGATTTTAGGTCGTATATTGGCAGCAAAGCCCCTATGCACTTTACTGAAGCGACTATTTTGTCGACCTGTAATCGCACGGAAATCTATTGCGCCTGTAACGAGAATCCGAGTATCGATATTCTTAAAAATGCCTCCGTTGACTGGCTTTCTGGTTCTCAAGGTTTATCCTCTGAAGACTTACAGCCGCATATTTATACCTTGCCACAGTCACAAGCAGTCCGCCATGCGTTTCGGGTTGCCAGTGGACTCGACTCCATGGTGCTGGGTGAGACGCAAATTTTGGGGCAGATGAAGGACGCTGTGCGTCAAGCCGATGAAGTTGGTGCACTTGGAACGTATTTGAATCAGCTCTTTCAGAAATCGTTTGCGGTTGCTAAAGAAGTGCGGGGCACGACTGCCATCGGCGCTAGTTCTATCTCTATGGCAGCTGCGGCAGTTCGTCTTGCGGAGCGGGTCTTTGGGGAAATTAGCGCGCAAAAAATACTCTTCATTGGTGCTGGTGAGATGATTCAACTGTGTAGTGTTCATTTTGCCGCAAAACACCCCAAGCATGTTGGCGTTGCGAATCGTACATTAGAGCGAGGTCAAGAATTAGCCGATACACTTTCTATTCAAGGATTAGAAACCGAGTCGATTCGCTTATCTGATCTTCCAATCCATTTAGCTGATTTTGATATTGTGATTTCGTGTACGGCGAGCTCACTCCCCATCATTGGTTTGGGAATGGTAGAAAACGCCGTCAAGAAAAGACGTCGTAAACCCATTGTGATGATTGATCTTGCCGTTCCTCGTGATATTGAACCTGAAGTTGGCAGGCTCAATGATGTCTATCTCTATACGGTAGATGACTTAGGAGAGGTGGTTCAATCCGGGTTAGGTAATCGACAAGCGGCAGTTGGTCAAGCTGAAGCCATCATTGAAACGCGAGTAGCCCACTTTATGCATTGGATAGAAACAAGAGATCATGTTCCCCTGATTCAGGAATTACGCCAACGCGGTCATCAATTACAACAATTGGAACTTGAGCGCGCTAAAAAAAGAATTTCCAAAGGCGAGGATCCTCAAGAAGTGCTTGATGCCTTGGCCCAAGGGTTAACGAATAAGTTTTTACACGGCTCCCTCCACGCTTTGCAACATCTGCAAGGGCCTGATCGAGAAATTTTAATAAAGTTACTGCCAGAGCTATTTCGCTCTAATCACCTCGAAAAATAAATGAAACAAAGCATGAAATCCAAGCTGGAGCATTTACAAAGCCGGCTCTTAGAACTCAATTCGTTATTGTCGCGTGAAGACGTCACGCAAAATATGGATCAGTTTCGTAAATATACGCGCGAACATTCTGAAATTGATCCTGTTGTTGCTAAGTTTGCCCAGTATCAAGCTGCCGAAGAAGATGAACTTGCGGCTATTGATATGCGCGGTGATCCAGATTCTAGAAGTTTTGCTGAGGAAGAAATTAAAGCAGCAAGACTTCGCATGGAGGCTTTAGAGGGAGAATTACAAAAACTCCTATTACCTAAAGATCCAAATGATGAGAAAAACGTTTTTCTTGAAATTAGGGCTGGCACAGGTGGCGACGAAAGTGCCTTATTTGCTGCAGACTTACTGCGAATGTATACGCGCTTTGCCGAGCGTATTGGTTGGAAAACTGAAGTCATCAGTGCGAGTGAGTCGGATCTTGGCGGTTATAAAGAAGTCATCCTCCGTCTTGAAGGTGATAAGGTATATTCCCAACTGAAGTTTGAGTCTGGTGGTCATCGCGTGCAACGTGTTCCCCAAACAGAGACGCAAGGACGTATCCATACCTCCGCCTGTACGGTTGCAGTTCTCCCTGAAGCAGATGAGGTTGAGGCTGTACAAATTAACCCCAGTGAGTTGCGTATCGATACCTTTAGAGCTTCTGGTGCAGGTGGTCAACATATTAATAAAACAGACTCAGCGGTGCGTATTACGCACCTACCCACCGGTATTGTGGTCGAGTGTCAAGATGACCGAAGTCAGCACCGGAATAAAGATCAAGCCATGAAAGTGCTTGTGTCACGCATTATGGATGTCAGAATGCGTGCACAACACAATAAAGAAGCCTCTGAGCGAAAAAGTTTGATTGGCTCTGGAGATCGCAGCGATAGGATACGAACATATAATTTTCCGCAAGGTCGTATCTCCGATCACCGCATTAACCTAACTCTGTATAAGATCGATGCAATGATGGATGGTGATATCAACGAACTGATTAATGCGCTCACCTCAGAACACCAAGCAGAACTCCTCGCCACCCTCGGTGAATCCTAAGTGAACACCCCTTGGATACTGTTAAAAGCCTCCTACAAACAACTTCTCTAGACCGTGTTGATGCTAAAGTGCTGATGCACTGTGTATGTCTTAAACATCTTGGCTGGTCTAAAGAGCAACTCATCTCAAAAGATAATGAAGCTCTACCCCAAGAAGTGATCGATGCTTGGAAACGCTTTGAGCTAGCCAGAGTGGCTGGCACTCCTGTGGCTTATCTGACTGAAACAAAAGCTTTCTACAATCTCGATTTATATGTCAATCCTGCCGTATTGATACCGCGACCTGAGACCGAACTTTTAGTTGAATCCGCCATTGAGCAAATCACCAGGGCTCTTAAAACGAAAGTTTTTACAAAAGCACAACGTCTTAGCATCATCGACTTAGGCACCGGAAGTGGCGCCATTATTTTGGCTCTAGCTCGTCACTTTCAGGAACAGGGGCTAGCTGATTTAATCGCGTTCACCGGTACTGATATCAGTGATCAAGCGCTAGCAGTTGCACGCCAAAATGCAGGGGAACTTTCTTTATCTTTTGTGAATTTCATCAAAAGCGATTGGTTTTCAGATCTAACGCAAGACAGATTTGATGTCATTCTTAGTAATCCACCTTATATTGCAAGCGATGATCACCATCTTTTGCAAGGTGATTTACGTTTTGAGCCGCCATCAGCTTTGACAGATGGTGCTGATGGCTTACAAGCGTATCGAACATTAATTCGAGATAGCGTCGGGTTTTTAAACCCCCGCGGAGTAATACTTCTTGAACATGGCTATCAACAAAAATCAGCACTGCAAAGCCTACTATTGCAGTATGGTTATTCAGGGGTGCAAACACTCCCTGATTTGGGTGGCAATGATCGTGTGACGATTGGATATCGTCAATCGACTAATCTGTTTGAAAAGCGTTAAAATGAATAATTATTTGATTTTTGGAGAATTTCAATGGACTCTCAAGCTCGTATTAAAGAAATTGTTACATCTCATCCAGTTGTTTTATTCATGAAGGGTAATGCTCAGTTTCCACAATGTGGATTCTCTGGTCGTGCGATTCAGATTCTGAATGCCTGTGGTATTAAGCAGCCATTTACTGTTGATGTTTTATCCGATGATGAGATTCGTCAGGGAATTAAAGAGTTTACGAATTGGCCAACGATTCCTCAGTTGTATGTTAAAGGTGAATTTATCGGTGGCTCAGACATCATGATGGAAATGTATGAAAGCGGTGAATTACAAAACGTTTTAACTGCTTAATCTTGTTTTCTAAGGATAGAAGCGTGGTTATGCCACGCTTTTTTGTTTTCTACGGTCAATTAAAAATCAGTTAAGATTTCTTATGGAAATGACAAATATATCTTGGGTTTTATTGATTCTTGCCTGCGTCTCTTTTTCCGCAGCACTTTTCTTCGCACTTTCTTATCAAAAGAGTAATGCTTCGCTGAGTTCCATGGAATTGAAAGCAAAGGACTGGCAAACCGAGATTTCTGTTCTATCCAATCAACTTACCAAAATGACCGCTGATCTTGAATCTGAAAAGCGTCTTTCCCAAGAAAAATTAGAACAGTTCAATGACAGTAAGAAACAACTAACAGACCATTTCAAAACACTTGCTCAAGAAATCTTAGAAGAAAAGTCCCAACGTTTTGCCAGTCAAAATCAACAAAATCTTGATTTAATACTTAAACCGTTACAAGAAAAGATTTCTGATTTCAGAAAACGCGTGGATGATGTTTATTCTGAAGAAGTTAAAGAACGCGCCTCTTTACAAGCCGAAATCCATAATTTAACTGCTTTAAACGTCAAAATGAGCAATGATGCCAATGCCCTTACCAAGGCTCTTCGTGGTGACTCGAAAGCTCAAGGCAATTGGGGAGAATTAGTTTTAGAAACGATTCTTGAAAATTGCGGTTTACGCAAAGGTCATGAATTCGATGTTCAAGATACACAGCGTAACGAACACGGTAATGTCGTCTATCCCGACGTAGTGATTCATTTGCCGGAGAATAAACATGTGGTGATCGATAGTAAGGTGTCCATTGCTGCCTATACCCGCTCTGTTCAAACGGATGACCCAGATCAACAAAAACTAGAAATGACTGCGCACATAAACTCTATTCGTGCCCACATGAGTGGTTTATCCGCCAAAAACTATCAAACCTTGTATGGCCTGGGTGCTATTGATTTTGTGCTGATGTTTATACCAATAGAGCCCGCCTTTTTAGCTGCTATAAGTCATCAGTCGAACTTATTTCAAGAAGCTTTAACGAAAAATATTGTTTTAGTTTGCCCAAGCACCCTGCATGCAACCGTAAGAACGATTGCTCATGTGTGGCGTCAAGAAAACCAAAATCGCAATGCTTTAGAAATTGCCAGGTTATGTGCGGTGATGTACGATAAATTTGTTGGTTTTGTTGAGGACTTAGATGGCGTTGGAAAAAGCCTTACTCAATCACAGAAAAACTATGATGAAGCATATAAAAAGCTTTCTACCGGTAATGGTAATTTAGTTCGCACTGCTGAGCGCGTCAAAGAACTAGGCGTTAAGCCGAATAAGTCCTTACCAAATGCCTTGATTGAAAAAACGCTAGACGAATAAAAACCCTTCTAGATTCCTCTAGAAGGGTTTGTGTTTACTACTACTTCAATTACTTACGTGCAGTTGCGCGTGTTGTCTTTGTAGCAACAGTCTTTTTTGCTGTAGCAACTTGACCTTGAAACGCTTTAACAGCTTGCTCAGTTGTTTGCTCAACATTAGAAGCAACTTCTTTAGCAGCAGCTTGGATTTGACCAACACCTTGCAAAGTTGACTCTAAAGATGTTTTCATGGCGCTAACGATTGCATCTGATCCAGCTGGAGCATTAGCAGCTAATGCATCCATCCAGTCTTTGAGGCTCACTTTGATCTGCTCAACGCCAACTTCAGTCATGTTTGCGATTTCTTCACCAGCTTCACGCACAACTTTAGATACAGCTTGTTGATGCGCGAGTAATTTACCCGCAAATTGATCTAAAGAACCGTCTTGTGTCATTGCCATCAAAGCTTGTGGATCTTTTGCAGACATTACATTGGCAACAGTACCATTCACTTCATTCAAAATCGATTTTGTTGTTTCAAAATTGATTTCTGATAACTTGTGTGAACGCTCTACTGATTTCTCAGTTAGGGCGATTAAGCTCTGAATATTTTTTGCATTGAATTCGTTTAATTTTGATGCCATTTGTTCGTAGTTCATCGTAAAGCTCCTTATGAGTTGAAAAATAATTTGTTGCACTGCAATAAATTTAAACCTTTTTAAATGAATTTGCAAGCATTTTGTTGCATTGCATCAAAATATTTTTAAGTTATGACCATTATTTATAAAATACTATTTAAATTCAATTACTTACTATCTATTTATTTGATTGCCATTCTTATATTTTTTAGTGTCATTTGTAAGATATGGAGATTTACGAATGAAAAAATCGCTATTCGCACTCGCCGCCTTAGGCGCATTTGCAAGCGCAGCACAAGCACAATCTAGCGTTACCTTGTTTGGTACTTTAGATGCTTCGGTATCTTACTTGCAAAACTCTGGTGCAGCTGGAA
>CANFUO010000080.1 GCA_947450225.1 Burkholderiaceae bacterium
ATTCTTATTAGCAAAGCGTCCCGAGGGCAAGCCTTACGCTCATTATTGGGAATTCCCAGGAGGAAAGCTTGAGCAAGGGGAAACCGTTCACCAAGCGCTAAAAAGAGAGTTGCAAGAAGAGTTAGGTATACAGATTCTAGGAAGTCAGGCTTGGGGAGTGATTGAGCATGACTACCCGCATGCCTATGTACGACTTCATTTATGTGTTGTGAAAGAGTGGCAAGGTCAAGCCAGTGGATTAGAAGGACAGGAGCTCTATTGGCAAGGATTGCAGTCTAGTCCGATTGCCGATGTTGAGCCATTACTCCCCGCGACAATCACGATTATTGAAAAACTACTCAAAAATCCGATTTAAAGATTACACAGATTTAAATCAAAAGTGACATTCTGGGTAAAAGCTTGAGGTTTGCCTGTTGTGGAATTTTGTAAAAAACGAATCCACAACATGTGTTTATTGGCACTAATTTCAGGGATAAGATCATTTTGATCAATCCGCACACGCACCAATTGATAGGTTTTTCCAGATAGCATCTGTTGGAATGCGCCATTATCAGAGGCCGCGCCGTAAAACTCAGAAGAGTTGCGTAGAAGTCTTAAATACAAATCGCAAGTCAATTTCCAGTCAGCAAAGGCAGGTGTATAGGACATTAACTGAGCTCTACGAACTTCGGGAGGGAGCTGTTGCCAACTATAAAAACTAGGTAAATCGATAGGGCTAGTTGCTCCTGGCACACTTAAGCGCGTCCTGATCATACTGAGCCATTCACTTTCATTCATGATGGCACTTGGTTTGCCAACTAAATTACTTAAAGAGATAAGGCAGGTTTCGATTTCCGTAATAGTAGATTCAAGTGCTTCGGTATTGACAGAGGTTTGTGATCGAAACGAGTTGAGTAACACGCGTTGACGCTCTAATTCTTTGAGAAGACTGGATTTTAAGTCTGCACGAGAGGTGACCTCACCAATATCAAAAATAAGGCTAATAGCTGTTAAATGATGCTCAGGGTGGTCGGAATTAATGAAAACACTTAGCCTTTCGAATAAATATTCTAGTCTTAATAAACTGCGAACAGTTTCATTGAAAGGGTATTCGTAAATGAGCAATTTAATTAATTTATTTTTTTAGATATTGATATTCTAAGATCAAAATTAAATAAACAGGACTTTTTTTTCACAAGCAAAAAAAAGTCCATATAAACCCTATGATAATTGGAGATCTTGGAGTATTTTTTGATGCGTATGAAGCACCTGTTCTTGAAGATCATTCAGTGTTTTATTGTTCTCCAGCACATAATCCGCATATTGAAGCCGCATTGCTCTTGGGGCTTGGGTAGCAATAATTTTTTCAATTTCCTCTTGCTGGAGTTGGTTACGCAGAATCACCCTTTGAATTTGATGATCAATCGTGCAATCCACAACGATAATTTTATTAAAACGACCTTGCCAGCCAGTAGACTCAAACAACAATGGGATCATAAAAATAAGATACGGAGGATTTGTAGTTAAAGCATTAAGAGCGGCTTGCTCACTTAACTCCCGTATAAGGGGGTGGGTAATAGCTTCTAATTGCTTCAAACAAGCCGGGTCATTAAACACCAAAGACCTCATCTTTGGGCGATCAAGAGAGCCTTCGGGAGTAATAAAGTCCTGACCAAAGGCACTTACAAGCAGAGGAATAGCAAGGCCACCTGGGGCTGTAATGGCATGCGCGATGGCATCGCTATCAATGATTGGAATACCCAACTTCTCAAAAGCGAGTCCAGCGGCACTTTTGCCACTACCGATACCACCGGTCAGGACAACCTTCGCTGCTGCTTCTAATAAGGGATTCATGAATTCAAGGACCAATATTGGTAGATTGCCATACAAATCCCTACACCACACAAATAGGGGCCAAATGCAATTATAGAAGCAAAGTCTTTGTATTTACCTTGCAGTAACATCATGAATAAGCATGCAATAGCAGCGCAAAACAACAAGGGAAAGACTGCTGGCCAGCCGAATACTGCGCCAAGACCACTCAGGAGTTTTGCATCCCCCATCCCTATGCCACTCTTTTTGAAAAAAACCATATATAAAAAATTGAAACCATAAATGAGCCCGATACCAAAAACTGCTCCGGCAAGACTAGACCCAAAAGAACAAAAACCATAGCCTGTTAGATGAATAGCAAGACCAAGTGCTATCAATGTCAGTGTCAACGCATTCGGTAAACGCAATGTTTTTAAATCGATATAGCCTAAGATCATGAGTATGAGAATAATCACACTACAGTAGATGGCATAGCCAAGCATACTATTTTGTTGGGGTAAGCAGTGTTGTTGGGCGGTGGATTCGAACAGTTTTGATTGACTGTTGATCAAATTGGATAATCTCCATGACGCAATCAGCAACTTTTAAGCTGATGTCATTATCCGGAATTTCTTCCAAGATATCGATCAAAAGACCATTCAGAGTTCTTGGGCCATCGGTAGGCAAATGCAGGCCTAATAGACGATTCAGATCTCTTAAATTAGAGCTACCGGAGGCTATATAGGTATTGTCTTTTAACCATTGCGTTTTATTCGCAAGGCTTGGCAGGGAAGTTGTAAATTCACCAATAAGCTCTTCCACAATATCCTCAATCGTCACCAAGCCGATAACCACACCATACTCATCGACCACTAGACCAATACGTTGTTGCAGGTCTTGGAAGAACCTAATTTGCTGTAAAACTTGAGTACCACTTGGAATGAAATAAGGTTCATTCAACAAAGCCTTGAATTGATCATGCGTAATATTTGTATCCCCGATCAAAGACACAGCCTTACGCACTGACAAAATACCAATGACACGGTCTGGGTCTTGATCCGTGGTTGGTAGATGGTGGTGATAACAGGTTTCCATTTGGTGGAGCACCTCAAGAATGGGGCGAGATAAATCCAGAGTTTCCATACGCGCACGAGGAGTCATGACATCATCGACAGTAATGTGTTCTAGATTAAATAAATTAACCAAAATATTACGATGTTGCGAGGGAATAAAGTGACTCGTTTCTAGCACTAGACTTCTGAGCTCCTCTGGACTGAGGCGGTTATCAACAGAGTTCTTGGTATCTAAGCGCATGATTTTTAATAAAGCAGAAACAAAAATATTCACGAACATGACGAGGGGAGTCATAACCCAAACCAAAGGACGGATAACCCAGCTCACAGTGGAAGCAATTTTGTCTGGAAATGCCGCACCAATCACCTTTGGGGTGATCTCACAAAAGATAATGATGAGAAATGCGACAACAGCGGTAGTCAAAGACAGCACTGAACCACTATTACCAAAAGCATTGAGGGCTATACCAGCAACAAGAACCGGCACAAAGGTATTAATGACGTTATTCCCAATGAGAATAACGGACAAGAGTTCCTCCGTTCTACCTAAGAGGCCAGTAGCTAACTTAGCACCTTGATGACCCTGATTAGCTTTATGTTTTAAGCGATGGCGATTGGCTGCCATCATGCTTGTTTCTGTAATCGAAAAAAAAGCAGATGTTGCCAACAAAAGGAGAACTGCTGCCACTTGAGCCCACCATGGCCAGTCTTCCAACAAAGTATCCATAGATTTAAAAGTATTTCAGAGTAATTGAATACAAACTATATCAAACCCTTGATAAATTGGATACTTTAGTGGAGGGGGTCCTACAAACCAGTTGAGTTATTGTGCCAAATGCTTCGCGAAAAAATCTAAGGTCATGGTTCTTGCGAGTTGTGCTGATTGTCCAAAGTAAGACGCACGGTGATCACAATTGAAGCCATGATTGCCTGGAAAAACATTAACAGCTATTTCAGGGCGCGCTTTTTTAAGTGCTTCAACAGTATCCAAAGGGATATACGCATCTTCTTGGGCAAAATGGGCCATGACTGGACATTTGGGGATCAAGTTCGATTCATTTTGAACGCCGCCACCATAGTAGGGAACTGCCGCCGACAAACCAGACAATTGGCAGGCACTCCGCCAAGTGAGGAGGCCGCCATAACAAAAACCAAAAATCCCGACCTTGCCAAATTGTTGTAAGTAATCAATCGCAGCTTGAATATCTAACAAAACTACTTGATTGGGAAGGCTCTCTACGGCAGCTTTGAGAGCAGAACCTGCTTGCATATCCTCAGGGGTGTATCCCAAATTAACATTCTTTTGAACCCGGTCCATTGTGGGTATGGCGACGACTTTATATCCTAAAGATGCATATAAATCAGCCGTTGCCTGAATGTGAGTATTTACTCCAAATATCTCTTGGACTAAAACAAGGGCGCCGATGATGCTTTTACTTGGCGTTGTTTCATAGGCCTCAAACTGATGACCATCTGCTGCGGTAAGTGATAAAGCTTGTCCCATAATAAAAACTCCGAAGTTGTTTTGAATGAAATAAGTGTAACTGAAAGTGATGAAAAAATGATGAGAATTAGGGAAGACTAGGATGTTGCGATGAGCAATACCGAATAGAATAAAACGTATTTGAATAATAAAGAGACCAATGTTCTACCAGAATAAAAATTACAAGCTATTTAAGATCGTAGGAGTGATGCTCACTTGCGGAGTAACTCAAGTGCATAGTCAAACGAATGGTATTACAGCACCAAATGTAGAAGAAATGGTCATCAGTTCATCACGCTTTTATCAAACCCCATTCGAAACATCTTCATCTGTCGACCTCATTAAAAGAAGCGATATTCAAGAAACTCAGCAACAGATAAATATATCTGAATCTTTAAGTAGAGTGCCTGGAGTACTTGCGCTCAATCGACAAAACTATGCGCAAGACACAATGATCTCTATCAGGGGATTTGGTGCGAATTCAGCATTTGGAGCGCGAGGAATAAAAGTCTATGTAGACGGTATTCCGGCGACGATGCCTGATGGACAAAGTCAACTATCGCACATCGATTTAAGTTCAACAGATCATATCGAAGTGTTACGAGGTCCATTTTCAGTTCTCTACGGTAATTCAGCTGGGGGGGTTATCAATATTTATTCTGAAAAAGGAGAGCCTGGTACAGCAATCACCCCATACGCTTCATATGGCTCATTTAATACAAATAAAGTTGGCATTAAAGCAAGTGGTGATGAGGGCGGAGTAAATTACTTACTCGATATCAATAATCTCAATACAAACGGTTCAAGAAGCCATAGCGATGCAAGCCGAGATAACGAGAATGCCAAAATAACCTTCGGTGCTGGTCAAGATACAAAAATCACTTTCATTGGCAACCGAGTCAACCTGTTTGCTAGTGACCCCTTGGGCTTAACGGCGTCACAATTAATCACAGATCCACAAGGCGCAGGAAGTAATGCAATTACGTGGAATACACGAAAAACAGTTACCCAATTGCAAGGCGGGCTTGAGTTACAACACAAAATAGATAGTGATAACAATTTAAAGTTGGTGGCCTATTCTGGAACTAGAAACCAGTTTCAATATCAAGCACCATCTACAACGACAGTACCCTTTGTGAATGGCGCTATAAGCTTAGATCGATCATATTATGGCTTTGATGGTCAATATCAAGTAAAAACACTCATCAATGAAATGCCAGTGAGAATGACTCTAGGAATTAATTACGGCAACGACAACGATCACAGCATGGGCTATTGCAATGCTTATGGAGAATTAGTCAATTGCTCTGGTAAGAAAACATCAATTAATACAGACGCCAAATATCAAGCAAATAACATAGACCAATATCTACAGTTAGAGTTTGATCCTATGGAACGGGTCAATGTTACTTTAGGACTTAGGCATACAGCAACGGAACTCAGTGGGAGTGATAATTTAAATACCTGGGCCTATACTAATAAGTCCTACAGTCAAACTTTACCGATGGCCTCAGCCAGTTTTTTGTTAAATACCTATAATCGTTTATATGCGTCAGTAGGGATAGGCTATGACACACCCACCCTCAATCAAATTAAGTACAGCTGTGCAAGCGCATCATGTACAGCGACCGTTTCTAATCCAAATATGTTGGAAGCGGCAACAACTACGCAATATGAAATTGGTTGGAAAAGTATTATTCCAGAATATGGACATTTCAACATTGCATTATTCTTGGCAAAAAGTACTAATGAGATTGTGGCTTTAAATAATATCTCCGGAAAAACGGTCTATCAAAACGCCAATAATACTGGGCGCTCTGGCATAGAACTTTCTGGGCATATTGATTTACCCATGCATCTATATACGAACTGGGCTTATACCTATACGCTTGCTCAAGTTACGCAAGACTACACAACGGTGTCAGGAAATAGCGTTACTGCAGGCTCAAGTATTCCCGGGGTATCCGTCCACCGATTATTTGGGGAGTTAGCGTGGCGTCCCGCTGATCATTCGATGAATGTAGGAATAGAGCTTTTGGCCGCAAGTAACATGTATGCGAACGACATCAATACAACCAATGCTAGTGCTAGCGGTTATGTCATCAGTAATTTTCGCGCATTCGCAAGGCAGGAATATCAGCGTTGGAAAATCACTGAAACAGCACGCTTAAACAATCTATTTGATACCTATTACGTTGGGTCTGTCATTATTAATCAAGCGAGCAACCAATATTTTGAGCCCTCACCTGGACGAAATTGGTTTGTAGGCATAAATGCGAGTTATTCATTCTGAGACATCAGCATTCAAGGGTTTTCACTACTCATACATTAGTGTTAAATGCTGTATTTTGATTGTTCGTAGTCATATTGCAGATTTTAAATATAAAAAACGTACTTTGGGGGACATAAACGATGAAGAAAAAGATCATAGCATCTTTAATATTAACCTTGGCTATACCAGCCTTTGCGCAACAAAAAACAGAAGAGCCTCCTCCAAGATGGCTTCAAGGAAGAAGCGAAGCTGATGCAAAATCAACCCTACACCCTTTTATTCCAAAATTAACAGGGGTTGATATCAGCGAATTACAAATGTCTAAGCTTAAATTGCCGGCTGGATTTAGTATCAATGTATGGGCTGAAGTACCTAATGCACGGTCATTAGCTAGGGGCTCAAAGGGAACCATTTTTGTAAGTAACTTAGCGGCGAATGACGTCTATGCGGTTGTAGAGAAAGATGGCAAACGAGAAGTTAAAAAAATTCTGAAGGGTTTAACCGCTCCGAATGGTATCGCATTTTTAGATGGTACTTTATATGTGGCAGAGCGAACACAAATCAAGAAATATGAAAATATTGAGGATCGTTTAGACAATCCACCAGAAGGTGTTTTAGTCGTTGATGGCTTAGATCCAACCAATGGACCTGGCCACTTTTGGAAATATTTAGCTGTAGGACCAGACAAGAAGCTCTACTTTAATATTGGTTCTCCACAAAATATAACGATTCCAAATTATGTGCAAGGTACTATCATGCGCGTTGATCCTAAAAATGGTCGCTTAGAAAAAGTTGCAACTGGTGTACGAAATTCAGTAGGAATGGACTTTCACCCGGTTACTAAAAAACTGTGGTTTACAGAACACGGTAGAGATTGGATGGGTGATGATAAGCCAGAAGATGAGTTAAATGTTGTCTCTAAACATGGAGAAGACTTTGGTTACCCTTTCTGTCATCAAGGCGACATTCCAGATCCACAGTATGGAAAGTATGCAAGCTGTGACCAATTCACACCACCTGCACTTAAATTAGGTGCGCACGTAGCGCCACTAGGTTTGCATTTTTATACAGGAACACAATTCCCGGCAGAGTATAGAAATAGTCTATTTATAGCGCGTCATGGCTCATGGAATAGAAGTACCAAGCAGGGTTATGATGTGATGCGCGTTACCTTGGATGCGAAGGGAAAAGTCACTAAGTATGAGCCGTTTTTAACTGGCTTCTTGTTTGACGAAAAAGGTGATCCTCCAATGTGGGGTAGGCCAGTCGATCTACTTGTCATGCCGGACGGAGCAATGTTAGTTTCAGATGATTACAATGGAATTATTTACCGAGTATCGTATAAAAAACCTTAAAGTTAGTGGCAATAGCATGTTTACTTTTTTGCATCAAAATATCACAACCTCCACAATAGTGGGGGTTGTGTTTTTATGTTTTTCTACAAATAATTACGCCGCTAATATTGAAGCTGGAAAAGCAAAAGCTCAGACTTGTATTGCTTGTCATGGGCCAAATGGAAACTCCATTATTTCAGAGTTTCCTTCCCTATCTGGGCAGCCTGCTCAGGCTATTTCAACAGCGCTTTATCGTTACCGGGAGGGGAATCGTAAAAATCCCATTATGTCGCCTATTGCAGCAGAGTTAACTAACGCAGACATGAACAACTTAGCCGCATATTTTTCGGCTGAAAAAAGAACTAGCACGCACATAACCAGTGCTCAAAACGCAAGCTTAGGACCTGAATTAGCAAATAAATATAATTGCACGCAATGTCATGGACCTCAGATGCTCGGATTACAACATATTCCACGAATCGCTGGACAGCAACATCAATATCTCATTATGCAACTTCGTGGCTTCAAAGCACAAACAAGATCTGACATGGACGGCAATATGTCTTCGGCGGCGTCTGCCCTTACAGATGCCGATATCGTGATTCTTTCAGACTACATTGCTGGATTGGCTGATCGTCCAACCGCTAAGAATGAATAAGTTAAGTCTCTTAAAAAAAACAGAAGATCAAAGCGAGGAATGGGCGGCGGTGATATCTGCACCATTTGGCAAACTAGGGATTAAAACAGCGGTGCATGAACAAAGCTTGATGATTAGCGAGATTTTCTATGTAGCCAAACATGTGCCATTACTAAAGCCACAAAATGCATTAGCGCAAGAAGCAACAGATCAAATCAAGCATTATTTTACAAACCCTAATATGCAATTTGATTTGCCGATGATACCGAAAGGTAGCCTTTATCAGAATAAAGTATGGCAAGCCATTGAAAAAATCCCACGCGGGCAAGCATGGACTTATGGTGAGTTAGCCACGAAATTAAAAAGTGCTCCCCGCGCTATTGGCGGTGCCTGTGGTGCAAATCCCTACCCACTAGTTGTACCCTGCCACCGTGTAATCTCTGCCACCGGGATTGGGGGATTTGCTCACCATGATGAAGAGGGTTATCATCGCAATATTAAGACATGGTTACTACAGCATGAAGGTGTGGAATTGCGCAAATAAGCCAATTGGTGTTTTCGTCTAACAATAGAGCTAGATAAGTTATATAAAAAACTATAAGAACAAAAAATATATGGAACGTTTTCTTCAAATAGCGCACCGAATCGATCAGTTATCTGATTTTTTTGGGCAGATTGCCAAATGGGCAGTATTTTTATCCTGCATTATCAGTGCAGGCAATGTAGTCATGAGATACGCATTCGACTATAGCTCTAATGCTTGGCTTGAGATTCAGTGGTACATGTTTGCTGCTTGCGTTATGTTAGGGGCTGCTCAAGTCCTCCGCGTGAATGAGCATGTCCGGGTTGATCTCATCTATGGCAGATTAAGTAGTAGAGCCAAGGTATATGTAGATATTTTTGGACTGCTATTTTTTCTGTTCCCAGTCATCGGTTTGATGTTATATCTTTCATTCCCATTATTTTTAAAAAT
>CANFUO010000081.1 GCA_947450225.1 Burkholderiaceae bacterium
CAGGCAAGATTGGCAATTACAGCACTGTGTCCATATTCTTCTATATCGACTTCAATACCAAAGCGTTCCCTTGTGGGTGAATTTGCACCATCAGCGGCAATTACTAACTGCGTTTTAAAATCACCATCCGCCGTTTTAACCAAGGTATGTCCTTGATCAATTTGAATATCAAGTACTTCGGTTTGTAATCGAACTAAGGATTGTGAAAAGCGAGACGCCATATCCACGGCAAGTTCAATCTGTTGCGCTTCAATCATCCAGGCAAGTTGAGGAACGGCACCTTCGAACGCTGAAAACTGCAATTGATCTTTAGGCAGACCACTATCACCAAAGATCCGCATATCACTAATTGCTTGCATGCGATTGGGTGGTATTGCATCCCAAACTTGTAACTGCCGAAGGAGCGACTCCGAGCTCGAAGAAATAGCATAAACGCGACTTTTCCACTCATTTTCCGAAGGGGGTGTTCCAAAGGCAGCCTGTTTCGACTCTAAAATAGGGGCAATGTGAAGAACCCTCAACCCCTGTTGTGAAAAGGCTAAGGCGGCAGTTTTACCAACAATACCGCCACCTAAAACGATTAAATCTTGTTCACTCATCATATGTTGTTATTACAATATCACTTATGTCATTGAAATGCGGCATCGTCGGCCTGCCTAACGTCGGCAAATCTACACTGTTTAACGCACTTACCAAAGCGGGTATAGCGGCGGAGAACTATCCTTTTTGCACAATTGAGCCAAACGTTGGTGTGGTTGAAGTTCCAGACCCTCGCTTAGCCCAACTCTCACAAATTGTTAACCCTGAACGTATTGTCTCAGCAATTGTGGAGTTTGTGGATATTGCCGGTTTAGTTGCCGGCGCCTCGAAGGGGGAAGGATTAGGCAATCAGTTTTTGGCTAATATCCGAGAAACCGATGCGATCACCCATGTGGTGCGTTGCTTCGAAGACGATAACGTCATTCACGTGGCCGGTCGCGTCAACCCAATTGACGATATTGCTGTGATTGATACGGAGTTGGCTTTATCTGATTTGGCAACCGTTGATAAAGCCGTTTCTAAATATACTAAAGCTGCTAAATCAGGAAATGATAAAGAAGCTTCACAGTTATTAGCCATTTTAGTGAAAGTGTCTGCTCACTTAAATGAGGCTCAGCCAGTTCGTTCATTGGGATTGAGTCAAGAAGACCTTCTTTTATTAAAGCCGTTTTGTCTGATTACAGCCAAACCAGTCATGTATGTTGCTAATGTTATCGAAGGTGGTTTTGAAAATAATCCACACCTTGATGTTGTCAAACAACACGCCTTAAAAGAAGGTGCACCGGTCGTGGCAGTATGTGCGGCGATTGAAGCGGAAATCGCCGACCTCGACGACGCTGATAAACAAGAGTTCTTAACTGATATGGGCATGACTGAACCCGGCCTAGATCGTGTCATTCGGGCGGGATTTGGCCTGCTTGGATTACAAACCTACTTTACGGCAGGTGTTAAAGAAGTCAGAGCATGGACGATTCATATTGGCGATACAGCGCCACAAGCGGCTGGAGTTATTCATACCGATTTTGAAAAAGGCTTTATTCGTGCGCAAACGATTGCCTTTGAAGACTTTATTCAATACAAAGGTGAGCAGGGTGCCAAAGAAGCAGGCAAGATGCGCGCAGAGGGCAAAGAATATACCGTTAAAGATGGTGACGTACTGAATTTCTTATTTAACGTCTAACCAAAGCGGTATGGATCACATTGATGTCGTGATCATTGGTGCAGGGGTAATTGGACTAGCCACTGCACGAGAAATAGCCCAAAGCGGTAAATCTGTTCTTCTCATTGAAAAAGAAAAAAGCTTTGGCATGGCGACCAGTTCACGCAATAGTGAAGTGATACATGCAGGCATTTACTATCCAACCGATTCATTAAAAGCTAAGTATTGCCTAGAAGGCAATCACTTGCTGTATGCATACGCAAAAGATCGAGGTATTGCGTTTAACAATTATGGCAAACTCATTGTTGCCACGAACGAGCAAGAAAATCTGCAGCTCGAAAAGATTTTGCAGCGAGCACAAGACAATGGTGTGAAGGGACTGCAGCGAAAAACCGCGACAGAAATACATGCATTAGAACCAGAACTGAACGGCACACAAGCTATTTATTCAGGCACGACAGGCATTATTGATAGCCATGCCTATATGTTGTCACTGCTGGGCGATTTTGAAAATGCCGGTGGCATGATTGCCTATCAAACACGATTTCTTGGGGCCAGTCCATTAGCGCATCAGGGGCGACTGTTAGTTACCTGCAATAGCGATGCCCAGCCACAAGAACCATTTGAGTTAAGTTGTGACACATTAATTAATGCTGGAGGATTAGGTGCAGTTGAAGTTGCAAAAAAAATAACTGGGATACGCCTAGAATCAATACCTGAAAACCTCTTTGTTAAAGGGAATTATTTTTCTCTCATGGGAAAAACACCTTTTCGACATTTAATTTACCCTGTTCCAGAACAAGCGGGATTGGGCGTGCATCTCACCCTAGACTTAAATGGGCGTGCAAAATTTGGTCCCGATGTTGAGTATCTGGAAACCAAACTGGAAACAGATATCGATTACTCTGTCAATCCAGAACGAGCGGCTCATTTTGAAAATCAAATCCGCCAATATTGGCCAGGCTTACCTGAGGGTGCATTAAGTCCTGATTATTCAGGGGTAAGACCCAAAATACACTATGACGGAAAAGTGTGGCCAGACTTTAAAATCGATGGTGAGACGACACACGGCGTTGCGGGATTGATTAACTTATTTGGTTTCGAATCACCAGGTTTAACTGCATCATTAGCAGTCGCTAAAGAGATTAATTTACTAATAAAATAATTGCTCGAGGGCTTTACCTGGTGAGGGTGCGCGCATAAATGCCTCGCCCACTAAAAAGGCGTGGACATGATGCTGACGTAAAAAATCAACATCAGACTGTTGCAAAATGCCACTTTCAGTAACCACGCGTTTGCTTTTTGGAATCTGATCTAAAAGACAAGTTGTATTTTGAATCGACACTTCAAAGGTTTTTAAATTGCGATTATTAATGCCCAGCAAAGGCGAATTGAGCTTCAGAGCACGCTTGAGCTCAGCGCCGTCATGTACTTCGACTAAAACATCCATTCCCAGCTTCAAAGCTATATCTTCAAACTCATTTAATTGAGCATCGGAGAGTGCCGCAACAATTAATAAAATTGCGTCAGCCCCCATAGCGCGTGCTTCAAAGATTTGATAAGGATCAATCATAAAATCTTTACGAATAACTGGCAGTGAGCAAGCGCCTCTCGCCTCGATTAAAAACTGTGTACAGCCTTTGAAGTATTCAACATCAGTGAGCACAGAGAGACACGCAGCCCCATGAGTGGCATAGCTAAGAGCAATCTCAGCTGGATGAAAGGGCGACCGCAAAATACCTTTACTCGGACTTGCTTGCTTGATCTCTGCAATGACACCTGCATAGCCTTGGGTTATCTTATCTTCAATCGCCTGATAAAAGCCCCTAGGCTTTAAGTGCTCATCAAAAATACTATCGAGAGCTTGCTTCTCAATTTCTAAAAAGGGGATTTGTGACTTTGCCAAAGCCACTTCGTGTTTTTTTGTTTCTAAAATACGTTGCAGAATATCCGACATAAATTATTGAGCGAGAGACTTCGTTGTTTGAATAAAAAGATCTAATTTTTTCTTGGCGCTACCATCTGCAATGACAGATTGAGCCAGAGTGATTCCAGCTTGAATAGAACTGGCTAAATCAGCGGCATATAATGCAGCACCAGCATTGAGGCAAACAATATCTCGCGCAGGACCATCAACATTATTTAAAACATCGCGTAACATCGCCTGCGATTCAGAGGCATCGGCCACCTTAAAGGCTCGTGTTCCGACCATCGACATACCAAAGTCTTCTGGATGAATCTCATATTCAATAATTTCATTATTTTTGAGCTCACCCACGAGTGTTGAAGCACCTAAAGAGATTTCATCAAGACCATCTTTGCCATACACAACCAGAGCATGTTTTAAACCTAAGCGTTGTAATACCCGTACTTGAATACCGACTAAATCTGCGTGAAACACACCCATCAACATATGTGGAGCGTTTGCAGGATTCGTCAGCGGACCTAAAATATTAAAAATAGTACGTATGCCTAATTCTTTTCGAACACTCGCAACATTTTTCATCGCTGGGTGATGATTCGGGGCAAACATAAACCCGATACCAGTCTTTTCCAAACACTGCGCAACTTGATCCGCTTGAAGATTGATGACTGCACCAAGAGACTCTAAAACATCAGCACTACCAGATTTGCTACTAACACCACGATTGCCATGTTTGGCAACTTTGGCACCAGCAGCGGCGACCACAAACATGGCTGTAGTAGAAATATTAAAACTATGGGAGCCATCACCGCCTGTACCGACGATATCAACAAAATGGGCATTGTCAGTCATTTGCACTTGCGTAGCGAATTCACGCATCACCATAGCTGCAGCAGTAATCTCGCCAATGGTTTCTTTCTTCGTGCGCAAACCAACAAGTAGTGCAGAAGTTAAATTACTTGAAAGTTCGCCGCGCATAATAGAACGCATGAGTTCAAGCATTTCATCATGAAAAATCTCACGGTGTTCAATACAGCGGAGTAATGCTTCTTGTGGAGTAATGGCCATAGCGTACCTAATTTAATTTTTAATTTTAAGGAAATTATTCAACAGTTCGTGACCATATTCAGACAATATAGATTCGGGATGGAATTGAACGCCTTCAACAGCTAATGTTTTATGACGTACGCCCATGATTTCTTCATCATCTGTGACAGCAGTTACTTCTAAGCAGGCGGGTAATGTATCTTTAGCAATAGCAAGAGAGTGATAACGCGTTACTTGAAAGGAGGCGGGTAGTCCTTGAAAAATACCACGTCTTTTAGAATAAATCGTATCTACCTTGCCATGCATCACCTGTCTTGCGCGGATCACATCTCCACCAAATGCTTCACCAATGGCTTGGTGTCCAAGGCACACCCCCAGAATAGGAATTTTTCCAGCAAAATGTTGAATGGCTGCAATAGAAATACCTGCTTGGCTAGGACTACATGGCCCTGGTGAAATACAGAGATGCGATGGGGCAAGAGAAGCAATCTCATCTAGAGTAATCTCGTCATTACGAAACACCTGTACATCAGCGCCTAATTCACCAAAATATTGAACCAAGTTATACGTAAATGAATCGTAGTTATCAATCATGAGGAGCATGGAGTCCTCCTTGCACAAGTTCAGCCGCGCGAAGCACTGCCCGAGCTTTAGCCTCGGTTTCTAAATATTCTGATTCGGGATTGGAGTCAGCAACGATACCTGCTCCTGCTTGAGAGTGAACCCAGCCATCTTTAATCACACCAGTTCTAATAATGATCGCGACATCCATTTCGCCAGAGAAGGATAAATAACCAGCAGCGCCACCATAAGGACCACGCTTGGTAATTTCCATTTCATCAATAATTTCCATCGCCCGAATTTTCGGCGCGCCGGAAAGAGTACCCGCCGGAAAAGTTGCCCGCAATACATCCATATTGGTGACATCATCGCGCAGTTCACCTTCGACTGAGCTCACAATGTGTTGGACATGAGAATATTTTTCAATCGCCATTTTTTCCGTTACTTTGACAGAACCGATCTTTGCAATACGACCAATATCATTTCGGGCTAAGTCAATGAGCATGACGTGTTCGGCAATTTCTTTAGGGTCAGCCAATAATTCTTTTGCCAGTGCAGCGTCAAGTTCTGGAGTTTTACCACGAGGACGAGTACCGGCCAAGGGCCTTACAGTTACCGTTCGATGATCAGCAGAGCCGTCTGTGCCAGCAACTTTTTCTTGGCGCACCAAAATCTCGGGAGAAGAACCAACTAATTGATGATCACCAAAATCATAAAAATAAAGATAAGGAGACGGATTGAGAGAACGAAGAGCGCGATACAGTGTGAGAGGTGAATCGGTATACGGTTGGCTAATCCGCTGACCAAAAACCACCTGCATACAATCACCAGCAAGAATATATTCTTTAGTTAAGTTAACTTTATTGATAAATTCTTCTTTACCAAAATGACGCACCGGCGTTGTCTTTTGGGTCGGTAATGATTTCTCATTCTTGACGGGTTGATCAAGACTGTTTAAAAGAAGGTGTAAGCGTTTTTGTGCCTCTTCATAAGCATGAGGATGATCAGTATTTGCGTAGACAATTAAATATAACTTACCCGCCAAGTTATCAATCACCGCCAACTCTTCAGTTAGCAAGAGCTGAATATCCGGCAAATGCAATTCATCCTTGGGTGTGGAATGAGCTAACTTAGGCTCAATATAACGCACCGTATCATAGCCAAAGTAGCCGGCTAGACCTCCGCAAAAGCGAGGAAGCCCTGGCAACAGAGCAGCCTTGAATCGACTTTGAAACTCTTCGATAAATGCCAAGGGATGATCATGATTTGTTTCAACCACCACGCCATGGGTTACAACTTCATTTTGAGGCGCGCTTGGTGTGCCCACAGACCGAATCAAAGTATTTGCCGGTAAACCGATAATTGAATATCTTCCAAACCGTTCACCACCTACAACAGACTCTAATAAAAACGTATTGGTAGAGCCTAATGCTTGCGTTAATTTAATGTATAAAGAAAGAGGCGTTTCAAGATCTGCGAGCGTTTCGCAAACGAGGGGAATACGGTTAAATCCTTGCGCTGCAAGGTCTTTAAATTCGGCAGGGGTCATTTTACGGCTGCCAGTTCTTGTCTCATTGTGGAGATAATGCTTGCGTAATCAGGTTTACCAAAAATAGCTGAACCAGCCACAAAGGTATCTGCACCAGCAGCATAAACAGCAGCAATATTTTTAGTATTGATGCCGCCATCTACTTCGAGTCGGATATGGCGGCTGCTTTTTTGGGCATAAGCATCAAGAATACTTTTGGTTTGTTTGATTTTTTCAAACGTAGACGGAATAAATTGTTGTCCACCAAAACCAGGATTGACTGACATCAATAAAACTAAATCGATCTTATCGAGAACAAAATCGAGATATTGAAGAGGTGTAGCAGGATTGAGCACTAAGCCACTTTGACATCCAAGCTCTTTGATAAGCCCCAATGTTCGGTCGATGTGAGGACTGGCTTCTGGATGGAAGCTAATTAAATTAGCACCCGCCTTAACGAAGTCGGGGATGATCCTGTCAACTGGTTCAATCATTAAATGGACATCAATACAAACAGCTTGACCATCTTTTTGGGCATGGGGCCTAATAGCCTCACAAACAAGAGGGCCAATCGTTAAATTAGGCACAAAATGGTTATCCATCACATCAAAGTGAATCCAGTCGGCACCGGCTTGCAGAACGTTATGAACTTCCTCACCTAAACGAGCAAAATCAGCTGCAAGAAGAGAAGGAGCGATGATAGGAGGCAATTTATTTGACATATTTCTATTTTAACGTGAGACCACCACAATGATTCATTGCAATTAGTGAGTAGTTCTATGAAAATAAGCAAATGACCCAATTTTCTGCGCAAATCTCCGTACAAGTTCAATTCTTAGAAGAAGAATCCCATCCTGAGCAGGGGCAATTTCATTTTGCTTATACACTCAGCATTAAAAACGATGGAGAAACACCTTTTCAATTAATCGCCCGGCAATGGGTGATCACTGATTCGGAAGGAAATACTCAAGAAATCAAGGGTTTAGGTGTAGTTGGTCAACAACCATTACTCAAGGGTGGACAAGCTTTTGAATACACCAGTTGGGCAACAATACCAACCCCGTTAGGCACAATGAAGGGAACGTATTACTGTATTTCAGAATCAGCGGAGATGTTTGAAGTGCCCATACCCGAGTTTGCTTTGACTATGCCAAGAATATTGCATTAAAACCACAAGGTTATTTTTTTCGACCCATCATAGTCCAGACAACGATAAAAATTAAAATGCAAAGAGCCACGCCAGCTTCTGCGACTAACAATAACATCGGGTATTCATCTAATAATTCTGACATGTGCGAGATCCTTTTTGCATGAAGACAATATGTAAAGCCATGGTATTAAGTGGAGTGACTTGGCTATCTATTTTACTGTCAGGATGCGGTTCGAGCTCGCATCGCCAAGATCCAGTTATAGAACCAGTAGCATCTGTACCGAGTGATCAATTTAAACAATATACTGCTGCGCATTATTTTTTAAGTAGTTGGAAAAATTTACCGAACTGGGAAAACGACGATTTAGATGATGCCTGGCATGCATGGCAGCGGAGTTGTCAATACTTTAATCAATCGAATCAAAAAGAATGGCAGCAGGCCTGTAAAGATTCACAAAAAATCAATTTTGGTGAAAAAAAAGCAATTAAGGATTTTTTTGAGAAATATTTTCAAGTATGGGAAATACGTCAAGCAAAAGATCAAAATCAATCTGCAAAAGGCAGCAATCAAGGTTTGATCACTGGATACTATGAGCCAGTTTTAAAAGGTTCCTTGACTAGACAAGGCGTTTATCAAGCGCCCCTGTACAAGCTTCCACCAAGTTGGTATGCATCCCCCAGTAAGTTAAGACCCACACGTGCAGAACTCATGCAGTCAGGCGCATTAAAAGGTTTAGAAATCGCCTGGGTTGAAGATCCAGTTGCTGCAGCCTTTATGCAAATACAAGGTTCAGGAAAAATCGTACTTGAAAATAAAAAGATTCTACGACTTGGATTTTCTGGTTCAAATAATCAGCCTTACGCTTCTTTAGGGCAGTGGTTAATTAGTCAAAATCAACTTACCTATGCCCAGGCGAGTATGCAAGGGATTTCAGAATGGGCCAAAAAAAATCCAAGCCGTGAAAAAGAAATGCTCAACGCAAATCCACGCTTTGTATTTTTTAAAATTATAGAGAGTTCAACATCTTTAGTAGAAGGTCCGATTGGCAGTATTGGTGTACCCTTAACTGCAGGAAGAAGCATTGCTGTAGATTGGCAATCGATACCTAGGGGTGCGCCAGTATTTTTATCGAGCACAGATCCACAAACTACAAAGCCCTTACAACGACTTGTGTTTGCCCAAGATACTGGTTCAGCAATTATTGGTGGCGTGCGTGCGGATTATTTTTGGGGATCAGGTGACAGTGCGGGTAACAGCGCTGGCAAGATGAAGCAAGTCGGCCGGATGTGGGCCATATTACCCAAGAGTATGTATCCATGAGAATTACTTTTGTCATCAGTATCTGTGCCCTAATCTTCATGAGTGGGTGTACAACTACCTATCAACCCGGAACACAATCAACAGAACAAGAAGACCTTATCAAGTTCTCGCAAATGCCAGTATCGACAAAGGGTGGTAAAGACCATGAGTACACATTAAGTGGTTGGTATCCCTGGTCGCTCACACCCACTAAAAATAAAACAACCTATACCTTACAACGATATCAAGGAAAAACAGTCATCCATGCCGACGCCAATAC
>CANFUO010000082.1 GCA_947450225.1 Burkholderiaceae bacterium
ATGATTAAAACCATATTAGAAGATGTGGCAGATAACTTATTTAACCCAGACCCATACTATCAACAAGGCGGGGACATGGTACGTGTAGGTGGACTGCAATATAGCATTCGTCCCAAAGAAGGAATGGGCAAGCGTATTTCAGACATGCGCTTACATGGCCAGTTAATTGATGCAAATAAAACCTATAAAGTGGCTGGATGGGCACCCGTGAGTGTAGCGTCTAAAGATATTGGTGGAGAGCCAATATGGGATGTTATTGCGCATCATTTGCGAGATATAAAAACAGTAAAGGCAGTAAAAATTAATGAACCCAAGGTCCTCGGAGTTGCTGGCAATCTGGGATATGAATCAGTTTAAAGAGCATTTGATATACATTAAGCCTTAGGGTACTGACATTAAGATAAGCAAAATCCCTGCTTTAGAAGGGATTGAGGTAAATCCCAAGCTCTATATAACCCAAAAAGACCCGAGCAGATGAATAAAGCTGATGCGGTAAATCGCACCCAAATATGGCGTCCAAATTGGGCCATAACTGCGGACAGCTTAGAGATAAGAAGTAGGTTTGGTAAAGTACCTAATCCAAATGCCAGCATCAAGAGTCCCCCAGTAAAGACATTACCTGATAAAAAAGATAAAGGTAATACGCTATAGACCAGTCCGCAAGGAACAAGGCCCCACAGCATTCCACTAAACCACCTTGATGGTGCTCGGCCGAGATCACCTAAATACTTCGACCAATAGGACGCTAGCATCCCTCCCCATTTTTTACCTAACCCAAAGCCACGGACCTTATCCTGTCGTAATAAACGAACCCCCATTACCACTAATAAAAGGGCAGTCAAGGCAAATAAAGGACGTTGGATTGCCACAATATCTTGTTGCCACAGTTGCATGCCAATCCAAGCAGCAAGGCCGCCAAGAAGTACATAGGTTGTTAAACGCCCCATATGCATGATGAGTTGAAGCAAAAAAAGATTTTTTGGACTCTGAAAAATAATTTTATGAGTAGTTGGCCCCTCAACAGCTGCTGCGATACCACCGCACATTAGTGCACAGTGCCAGCCACTAACTAGCGCACCTAAAAAAACGCCTAAAAGCAATGTCGTCGTTAACATCAAGCAATCCGTTCAGCAAAAATGAAAAAGACAAAGTAAGAGTGGAATAAAAAAATTGCAAAAAAATCCCTAAATTAATGTAAGGTCGATATCATTTTAATTATGCATGGGGTTCATGCTTGGCAGAATATAAATCGTTAAAGTACTTGAAAGTGCACAAAAAAGCCAAATAAACAGAAAGCCGAGCGTATAAATTCCCTCATCAGAAATATCAGGATGATGACCAAAAAAAAGGATATCCTCAGGATGAATAAAGCTAAATAAAAAACCGACCGCTAAAATAGCCACCAAAAAAGAAGGCCATAAAATCCATATCAGGAATCGATATTTCATTTACGCACCTGTTCAACTTTTAGACCCTGCTTAAGTACACCATCACGAATAGATAGATCTGGATAAGATGTGAATGCTAACCAAATAGTTATTGCACAGCCAAGCATCGCAATTGCTGGGCCGCTGATTAAAAGCCAGGGCCACAACTGTTTCCACCAGGGGTTTATGATTTCTTGCTTAGGCATCTTGATACACTCCTTTTAAATTGAGTTCTATTGGGGAATAATAAAGGTCGATTTTTCGTGGCGTTTTCTTACTATCGTTTTGTTTTTTCGTATTTCCTGCGCTGATACATCAAAATGAATAGGGTGATTCCCTGGTTCATTTTCGCCAATTAAAGAGCTTACTTTGATTGGTATAAGTTGATTACTTGCTGGAGCTACTTTAATGTTCTCTACTACTTGTCCTTGGGAGTTCAAGATAGATAAATGATTTAAACCTTCGGCTTTTAATGTAACTGTCATTGGGTATTCTGAGGAATTCATGATTTGAATTCGATAAATATTTTCTAAGCGAATACCATCTACCTCACGAGCAAGAGACCCACGATCTCGCATCACATCGACACGTAAAGGATTACGGGTCGCTAAAGAATATAAAAATAGAGAAACAATGACCGCGATGATAGTGCCATAGATAATAACGCGCGGTCGTAAGATATGTTGGATGACGCTTGGATTGAGTTCTTGATTCTCGATGGCGCGCTCTGTGGTGTACCGAATTAAGCCTTTTGGATAATTGATCTTGTCCATCACTTGATCACAGGCATCAATACAAGCGCCACAACCGATACACATGTACTGCAAGCCTTCACGAATGTCGATGCCAGTTGGACAGGCTTGAACGCAAATACTACAGTTCACACAATCTCCAAGTCCCATGGCATTGTGATCATCGGACTTATTTCGACTCCCTCTGGGTTCGCCACGAACCTTATCATAGGTAACAACGAAGGTATCTTTATCGACCATCACACTTTGGAAGCGTGCATAGGGGCACATATATTTACAGACTTGTTCACGCATAAATCCCGCATTACCCCATGTCGCAAATCCATAAAAAAGGAGCCAAAAGGTTTGCCAAGGCCCTAACGAGAATTGCATTAATTTGTCGCTTAAAACATGGATGGGAGTGAAGTAGCCAACAAAAGTAAAGCCTGTAAAGAAAGCTATCAACAACCAAATAAAATGTTTGCTAGCTTTAATTCTAAATTTTCGAAGGCTCCAGGGCCACTTTTGTTCATCTAAACGAATTCTGGCAAAACGATCACCCTCAATCTTGTGTTCGACCCACATAAATATTTCGGTATAAACCGTTTGTGGACAAGCGTACCCGCAAAATAATCGGCCAGCAACAGCGGTAAAGAGGAATAGTGATAATGCAGAAATAATTAACAAGAGTGTTAAATAAATAATGTCTTGTGGCCACAGTACTAGACCGAAAATATAGAATTTACGTTGGACCAAATCAAACAACAAAGCTTGACGACCATTCCAAGATAACCAAGGTAATCCATAAAATAATATTTGGGTTAAAACGACAAGAATCAAACGCCAGCGGGCAAACAGACCAGATACAGACCGCGGGTGAATTTTATTACGAATCTCATATAAAGATTCTTCAATGACTTCTATAGGAACAGGCTTGCCGCCAATAGACGAAATAGGATCCACTACTATTTTGCCATGTTAGATTTTTGATTTGATAAGCCCCAAATATAGGCAGTTAAAAGATGAATTTTTTCTGGACTTAACACTTTGTCCTGAGCGGGCATCATACCTTGACGCCCTTTTGTCAAGGTTTCAATAATAGTAGCTTGAGAAGCCCCGTAGAGCCACACCTTATCTGTTAAATTAGGCGCACCGAGTAGTTGATTACCTTTGCCATTAGAGCCATGACAGCTAACGCAGTTGTTTCTGAAAATAATTTCACCTTGAGTCGCTTTAAAACTATCAGAAGTTAGACCAGAAAGGGCTCTTACATAACTCGCTACATTGACAATATCTTTTGCTGGTAGTTGAATAAAAGAGGGCATGATTCCCCCACGACCATTCATGATGGTAGTTTTAATAGCTTCAGGAGTGCCACCATAGAGCCAATCATTGTCGGTTAAATTTGGAAAACCTATAGATCCTCCCGCATCTGAACCATGACACTGCGCGCATGAATTGAGATAAAGGCGTTGTCCCATCACTTTAGCTTGAGGGTCTGCTGCAACTTCCTCAATGCTCATCCCCATATATTTATCGTATACGGGTTTAAGTTCATTATTTGCCGCCTCCATCGATTGGATGAGCTCACTTTTTGTAGAGTATCCAAGAGTTCCTGGGTTAGAGCCAAGACCTGGGTAAATAACGAGATAAATTAAACCAAAAAAACAAGAAAACAAAAACATCAACATCCACCAACGGGGTAGTGGATTATTTAATTCACGTAAATCCTCATCCCAAACATGACCAGTATCCTCAGCGATGGAGCCATCTTTTTCTCGAATGACTTTAATGGTTCTTTGACTAAACAGCAACCAAAGACAGGCAAAAATACCAACTACAGTAATAATAGAGATATAGTTACTCCAACCGGAATTAAAAAAGTCACTCATGATTTTTCCTTACTAAATTCATCGGGTAATTCGAAAGGGAGTTTGGCTGATTCATCGTTAGCATTTTTTTGTTTGGATGACCAAGCCCACCACACAATACCTAAAAAAAACACAATGCCAAGGATCGTTACTAAAGCGGTAAGGTAGGGAACAAGGTTTTGCATAGTTGACTTTTAGTTATTTAGACGTTGTTTCATCGATCATCATGTATCTACGATTAGTGCCTAGACCTTGCAAATAAGCAATCAGGGCATCAGCTTCAGTTTTGTCCTCAAGTTCTTTTGGTGCATTGGCAATTTGTTCATCAGAATAAGGAACTCCCACACGGCGCAGTGCAGTCATATGTGCTTGGATAGAATCCTTGTCCGCCATGCTTTTCTCAAGCCATGGATAAGCAGGCATATTTGATTCTGGAACTACAGAACGAGGATTATTTAAATGGGTTTGATGCCAAGCGTCTGAATAACGAGCGCCAACACGAGAAAGATCAGGACCTGTTCGTTTGCTGCCCCACAAAAATGGATGATCGTAGACTGACTCTCCTGCTAAAGAGTAAGGGCCATAACGCTCTACTTCAGACCGCAGCGTACGAATTTGTTGTGAATGGCAACCAACACAACCCTCGCGTTGATAAATATCGCGACCGGCAAGTCGTAAAGCCGAATAGGGGGTTACATTAGGGCTAGGTTCAGTAGTTGAATGTTGAAAAAACAATGGCACAATTTGTACAAGGCCGGCGATTGCAACCACAAAGATGGTCGCAGCAATTAACCAACCCACATTACGTTCAATCGTTGCATGGGAGAAAAATCGAGGTTGATCTGACATATTCTTATCCTTAATGAGCAGCCACAGGTAATTGTGGAATAGGCGCATCTATAAATTTTTTGTTGATTACAGTTTTGAAGACGTTATAAGCCATGATTAACATCCCGACTAGAAAGCATGAACCACCAATTAAGCGAATCAAATAGAATGGGAAAGTAGCTTTAACACTCTCAACAAATGAGTAGGTTAAAGTACCATCTGCCTCAAAGGCGCGCCACATGAGACCCTGCATGACACCCGCGATCCACATTGCGGCGATATAAATAACCACCCCGATGGTTGCTATCCAAAAATGTAATTCGATGAGCTTAGTACTATGCATGTCTTTCTGACCGACCAAACGAGGAATAAGGTAATACAGAGAGCCAATTGAAATCATTGCCACCCAACCTAACGCGCCTGAGTGAACATGACCAATAATCCAATCGGTGTAGTGCGCAAGGCTATTGACTGTTTTAATCGACATCATGGAGCCTTCAAATGTCGACATACCATAAAAAGAAAGCGCCACGACCATGAACTTAAGAATAGGGTCGCGACGTAACTTATCCCAAGCACCTGACAAAGTCATAATGCCGTTGATCATGCCACCCCAAGAAGGAGCTAATAAGATGATCGAGAAAACTGTACCAAGGGATTGAGTCCAATCCGGTAATGAAGTGTGTTGTAAATGATGAGGACCGGCCCACATATACGTAAAATTTAAAGCCCAAAAGTGAACGATAGAAAGACGATAGGAATAAATAGGGCGCTCTGCTTGCTTAGGAATAAAGTAATACATCATGCCCAAAAAGCTCGTCGTCAGAAAAAAGCCAACCGCATTATGTCCATACCACCACTGAATCATTGCGTCTTGTGCTCCGGCATAGGCTGAATATGATTTAAAAAGACTAGCGGGCATTTCCAGATTATTCACAATATGCAAAATAGCAATGGTTAAGATATATGCACCAAAAAACCAATTAGAAACATAAATATGTTTTGTTTTACGTTTCATGAGGGTGCCAAAGAAAACGATTGCATAGGCAACCCAAACAACCGTAATCAGAATATCAATAGGCCACTCAAGTTCCGCATACTCTTTTGATGTTGTAATACCTAGGGGTAAGGTAATCACGGCAGCCACAATTACTGCTTGCCAACCCCAAAAAGTAAAAGCAGCCAGCTTGTCGCAAAACAGACGCACCTGGCAAGTTCTTTGAACAATGTAGTAGGAAGTCGCGAACAAGGCTGAGCCACCAAAAGCAAAAATAACGGCATTGGTATGCAGTGGGCGAAGACGGCCATAACTCAACCACGGAATATTAAAAGTAATCTCTGGCCAAACCAACTGGGCGGCCAAAATAACCCCCACAAGCATGCCTACAATACCCCACAATACGGTCACGATAGCAAACTGGCTAACTACCTTGTAATTGAAAAATTCTTGATTGTTACCCACGGTAATCCCCATGGTCTCTCCCTCTTGTTGGCCGATTAAGTACGAAATGCCTAGAAACACCTTCGATTGTCGAATAGTGCCTGCCAAGAGAGTTTGATGTAAATCAAACTCTATATCACTAAAGATAGAATTTTTAACAAATACGTGAATAAAGAAGACCAAACATCGGTCAAAAAGGATTACTTTTTATCTGAAGGGGTGTCGTTGTCCATCAAAATCGCATCCCCGGGACCAGAAAGATCATCAAATTGATCATTCTTAATTGCCCAATGAAGAATCCAGACGATAAAACCGACTAGAGCCAACGACAAGGGAATCAGAATGTATAGACTTTCCATTGTATGAGTCTACACTTTTCGCAGGCGCCAAGCGTTTAAGGTGACTAATAGAGAAGATGCTGACATACCAATACCTGCAATCCACGGATTGACCCACCCCATCATTGCAAAAGGAATAATGACAAGGTTATATAAAAAAGCCCAAATTAAATTCATTTTGATAATCATTTGTGTCTTATTTGCAAGTAGGACTATTTTAGATAAAGGGGCTAACGAACGTGTTGTTAATATGGCATCAGCACCCGCATTTGCAAGGGGCGCTCCAGACCCAACCGCGATAGAGATATCAGCAATTGCTAAAAGAGGGGCATCATTAATCCCATCGCCAATCGCCAGGACCCGATGTCCACGCTGCTGAAGATTTTTGACATAGTGGTATTTTTCCTCAGGCGAACAAGAGCCCTGAAAATGCGTAATCCCAACATGATTTGCCCACCAAGACACAGTAGGGACATGATCACCAGAAACCAGATGAACAACAATATTTTTTTTCTTTGCAATATTTAATAAATCACTCAAGCCTGGACGAACTTCATCCCTAAAAATAAAACTAGCAATTAATCCGATATCATCGCTAAGATGCACTTGTCCATATTGACCATGTATCGTCCCCGGATCAACCCCTGCGTATGAAGCGCTACCTAAGCGATAAATACCACAGCGAAGACCAGAACCTAGTTGATGAGTCACCGGTTCATTCAATACCTCAATCGATAGATTTTTCTCTCTTGCATAGCCTGTAAGTGAAATTGCAAGCGGATGTTTTTGTCCCATCTCCATCGCTGCTGCGATAGACAAAGCTTGATCTGCAGAAATGCCATTACGCAGATGAGTGATTTCAATGAGCTGAGGTTGGCCTAAAGTAATCGTGCCCGTTTTGTCGATGACTAAATCAGATACTTTCGTTAAAGTTTCCATCACGTGACCCCGCACGATGAGTAAGCCCAATTTAGTCGCAGTCCCTTGTGCGGCAGCGAGTGCCGTTGGAATGGCCAAAGATAGAGCGCAAGGACAACTAGCCACCAAAACTGCCACAAGTACTGTCCAAGCGCGACTTGCATCGATAAAATACCAAAACATAGCTGAAGAGAAGGCGCTTAACATCAGGAACGTCACAAAATATCCAGCCCATGTTTCTGTCTTACTGAGTAGGGTAGGTTTAGCACTTAATGCCTGATCAAGAAGGGATGCGATGCCGGCAATTCGCGTCGATTGACCAACCGCTTTTACTCGCAGGAACAGTGGATTTACAATATTATGGCTGCCAGCAAATACCTCATGGCCAGGCTCTTTCAAAATAGGCTTTGCTTCTCCAGTCAATAAAGATTCATCAACTTCACTTGACGAACCAACTACCTCAGCATCGACAGGGATGAGATCGCCAGGTGAGACACGAATCATATCGTTAAGACGACAATTTACAACGGGAATAATTTGGACCTCTTCTGAATCTGGAAAGTTCATCAACTTTTCGCAAGTCGCAGGTATTTGTTTTGCTAAAGCCTCAGCACCTGATTGGGCATCTTGTCTCGCCAATAGTTCCACATAGCGAGCTAATAAGATAAAAGCGACGAACATCGTAATTGAATCAAAATAACTCGGACCAGATCTGAAAAGCGTATTGATGGTGCCTGTTAAAAAGGTGAGGCTTAAAGCAAGTGCAATGGGCACATCCATATTGAGTTGACGAGTTGTTGTCAATTGACGAACGCTATGCCAAGCAGATTGAAAGATAGGTGCCGCTGAAAAGACAATCACGGGGACAGTTAAAAGCCAGCTGGTCCAACTTAATAATAGATCGAAGTCAGGAGTTAAATCACCACTACCGACGTAAGTTGGCCAAGCATACATCATCACCTGCATCATTCCTAATAAAGCAACACCAAGCCTAGTAAGCAATTTTCTACGTTCTTTTTTGGACTTTTCAAAAGCGATTGAGGGCTCAAAGGGCCAGGCTTCATAGCCGATACGTTCAATTTCAAAAAGTAGGCGTGACAAACTCGTCTTATCTGGAGAAAAAACAATACGTACTTTTTGCGTAACGTAGTTAATCTGAATTGATTTGACTCCGGTCAGTCTTTGAAGATGCTGTTCGCAAAGCCATACACATGCTGCGCAACGAATCTTTTCTAACTTTAACGTAGTCTCTACATAGTTTAGATCTTCTGTTGGACGAGTAAATCTTCCGAATAGAGATGGATCATCATAAGGCAATAATTTACTAGGAATGGTGTCATTGACTACATTCGAGGCTGGCTTCTCATTTGCTTGAATTCGCCGCGTATAAAACATATCCAAGCCTTCACCATGAATTGTCTTAGCAATGGCTAGGCAACCAGCACAACAAAAATTACGTAATTGCCCTCCCAATACTTCCGAAAAAGAATTTTCGGGAAGTAAGGCGCTATTACAATGGTAGCAATGGAAATTAAGTGTTGTCATGGATGGGATAAAACCTTGTTTTACCATATCATTTTCTGATTGAGGCTTAAATCGAACATCAGATCAAAAAATGACGCATATCATCAGAGTTTATAATCAATGAATACAACAAGGAGGTAAGTATGGCAAATAAAGAGCAACTTTCTCGTCGGAGTGCAATTAAATTAGGGTTGGGGACTGCCGCGGCAGCCACAATTACTTCAGGCGGAGTATCAACTGCCGTGGCTGCAGAAAAGAAGATCTTATTCAA
>CANFUO010000083.1 GCA_947450225.1 Burkholderiaceae bacterium
CTCACCACTTTTAGATGATTTCCAGGCACCGTTAATAAAGCTTTGCTCTTGGAACAAAGCAGGATTTTTCAGTTGTGAAGGAATAGATGGTGAGGCCATGCGCTCAGGTGCATTCATAAAACGATCTCCAAAAGGAGCCTATTAAATAGGCTTTTGATTAATAATTAGAAACACTAATTTAACATGAGAGGACATCAACTGCTAGAGCGGTGGCGGGCAAATAAAACAGATATTGTGAAACATACAAGCAAATCAGCATTTTTATGTTTCACAGTGTAAAAACTTCCTCAAATAAGCCAAAAAAATGGGGTTTTTCACATAATAAAATTAGTGACCACTAACATTTTTCGGTATTGAATTCAATAATAATAATGGTTAGTAACTCTTTACCTAGTAATAATACTGACATTTTAATTACTTTTAGATCTTACAAGTAGCTTCTATATTCTTGACGAGATATAAAGACTGACCTAATATTGGGACTCAATAACAAAGCAGCAGGTAAGAATTAATGAAAACAAAGTTGATTAACTTTTATGAACAGACGCAAAAGAAGTCTTTGGACCTCTTGGGTGGTGCTCGTAAAAAGCTAAGCACTTATGCTCAGAAGTCAGATTATAAAGTGTATCGCGCTCACAACCACACTGGCCTTAAAACGACATTGGCAAGAGTTGGTAACTCCGCAGCAATCATTGGTGTGTTCATGGGTGTTGCGATAGCCGTTAATGAGCCACTCCGTGCTGAACTCGCAAAATCGATATCTCCAAGTCTTGAACTGGCAAATATCAATGTTGAAAGCATGGGCAATGACGCTCCCAAAATGAAGCCTGTATCCATGGGTAAAAGCAATGTTGATTCTAGCCAAGCTAGAGATGTCCTGCTCAGCCCAGAAGTATTGCGTGCGCCGGTACCCTCGATTGAGCCTTTGGCAAAACAAATACCCGGAAAAATAGATCCAGCCGCACAAGATGCGCGTTTGATGGCAAGCATTGCAGAACAGCAAAAAGTGGCTAACTTTATGGCCAATAAGTACCGTGTGGATCCAAATGCGATCAACCAGTACGTTTCTCACGCGATGGTTGTTGCTAAGGAAGTAGATCTTGACCCGGTTTTATTAGTGGCAGTGATGGCCATTGAGTCGAACTTCAATCCGAACATCCAAAGTAATATGGGTGCTCAAGGCTTAATGCAAGTCTTAACGCGTGTCCACTTAGATAAGTTTGTACCCTATGGTGGCGCTGCGGCAGCATTTAAGCCTGAAGCCAATATTCGGGTGGGGGCATATATTTTGAAGTACTTTATTGCCCAAGCTGGATCCTTGCAGGGTGGACTGCGTTATTACGTAGGTGGTGCTGTAGTTGGTGATGGTGGATATGCTGGTAAGGTAATGCGCGAGCGTGAGGTATTAATCGCACTTCTGAAGAATACTCAAATCCAAGAAATACCTTTGGAAGTTTCCTCAGCGCAGTTTAATAAAGTTTTACCACCGCCAACCCCCTTAACAGTCAAGCCTGAAAAACCAACAGAGCTTATTATTCAGCCAACACAGCCTATTGAAGTTGCTGAAGTAAAAGAGCAAGAATCTTAATCGGTAGTTTTACTGTCCAAATAAGGCCCTTCTTTTGAAGGGCTTTATTTATTGCTGAGCAGCAATTTCTGGCGCGCGGACTTTTTGAGCGATTTGATCGAGGATACCGTTCACGTACTTATGGCCATCGGTACCGCCAAATGTTTTACTGAGCTCCACCGCTTCATTGATAGCAACTTTGTATGGTGTAGATAAATCAAATTGAAGTTCAAAAGCACCAATCATCATGCATCCCAGTTCTATAGGCGATAGTTCTTGGAGTGGGCGATCAAGATGGAGTGAGATTTCAGACTGTAAAACTTCGGCATGCTGACATACGCCTTCAAAGACAGACTCAAACAATTCAAATTGCGCTTTAGCAAAAGCTGGATCTTCAGCGAGCTGTTTGGCAATTGCATTTGATGCTGGCAACCCACCAGACTTTGTAATCATCAACCACTGATAAATCCCTTGCAGGGCATATTCTCTTGCTCTACGACGAGGAGTTAGAGAGCGTTTAATCTGTGTAGAAGAAACTAATTTGTGCTGCTCAGTAAGATAGGGACTAGGAGGCATCTTCCCCATCCTGAATGGTTAAGCAAAAATTAGCCATTTCAACAGCTGCCATTGCACAGTCTTTACCTTTTTGCACAACGCGCGCCAAGGCCTGTGCATCGTTATCAACAGTTAAAATCCCATTAGCAATCGGAATGCCAAGATCAAGACTGACGCGTGTAATACCAGCACCAGACTCATTAGAAACGAGTTCAAAATGGTATGTCTCACCCCTTACCACAGCACCAAGAGCAATCAGCGCATCAAACTCACCAGTCTCGGCTAATTTTTGTAAGGCTAAAGGAATCTCGAGGGCTCCTGGAACGGTGGTGAGCAAAATATCATCCGTTGTTACACCAAGACGTAAAAGTTCCGAGATACAACTTTGCGTAAGAGCTGTGCAATGTTCTTCATTAAAACGTGCTTGAACAATCGCAATACTTAGCTCAGCACCTTCAAGGTTAGGTTCTAAAAAATCGATTTGTCCTAGCTCTTCATTCGGTTGATTTTCAATCATGATTTGAATTCCTTTAGGTGAAGTGGACGATAAAGTATGACTATATAACAAGTATTACTTTGCTTCTACATAGCCAACAATTTCCAGTTGATAGGCTGCCAAGCCAGACAAGATGCTTGCTTTATTCATCAGCTGCATTTTGCCAACGCCCTGATCCTTGAGGATTTGTGCGCCGATACCGTAGGAACGGAAGTCATGCTTACGAATGGCTGGTGAAGATGCCGTTTCTGACGTCTTTGATTCAAACTCTTTAAACCAATGATGTGCTTGTGATTTATCAGAATCAACATTTAGTAAAACCGCAACACCACAAGGAGAACTCGCAATTTTTTCTAAAGCTTTATCCAAAGGCCATGAATGAAAATGCATACCCTGATCTAAAAAATCTAAAAATATGGTGGGTTCGTGAACGCGCACGAGAGTAACTTCATTTGGTGTAGGTTTTCCAACCGAAAGTGCCAGATGTAAATGCTGGTTGGGTACATCTTGATATAGCGTGCCTAAAAATTCACCCCAAGCGGTTTTAAATACTTTTTTGCCAATAGGCTTGACCATACTTTCGGTCTGACTACGATACTTAATTAAATCAACAATAGTACCAATCTTGAGTTGGTGTTCTTTCGCAAAAGTGATTAAATCAGGAAGGCGTGCCATGGTGCCGTCATCATTCATGATTTCACAAATGACTGATGCCGGACTACAGCCCGCAAGCGCCGCAAAATCACAGCCAGCTTCCGTATGACCTGACCTTACTAAAACACCGCCAGGTTGAGCCATGAGCGGGAAAATATGGCCAGGTTGCACAATACTTTGTGGACCAGCGTCTCTAGCAACTGCCGTGCGTATAGTATGTGCACGATCCGCTGCAGAGATACCCGTAGTAACGCCATGGGCGGCTTCAATCGACACCGTAAAATTAGTACCCATCGATGTGCCATTATCACGCACCATTAAAGGTAGTTTGAGTTGTTCACAGTGCTGTCTTGTGAGCGTTAAACAAATTAACCCACGACCAAAACGCGCCATAAAATTAATGACATCCGCAGTCACATGCTCTGCTGCAATAACAAGATCACCTTCATTTTCACGGTCTTCTTCATCTACCAAAATCACCATTTTTCCTGCGCGCATATCGGCAATGATGTCAGTTGTAGGACTTAAAAATTGCGATAGTTCATTTGTCATGATGTGTGACCCATACTTGTATTGACAGTTAACATTCTTTCGAGATACCGCGCGATGAGATCGACCTCAAGATTGACGGCATCACCAGCTTGTAAAAATTGTAAGGTGGTGTTCTCTATAGTATGTGGAATTAAATTAATATGAATTCGCGTAAATGCGTCTCCATTACGCTCAAGGTCATTGACTTGATTGACTGTCAGTGATGTGCCATTAATGACAACGGAGCCTTTATAGGCGAGGTACTTGGCAAGCGTAGCTGGAACGTCAATCGCCAAATGCCAAGAGCTTGATGCATCATCTGGGTCTTCATTAACAGCAGAAAAAATAGCCACAGTACCCAAGCCGTCAACGTGACCACTGACCAAGTGACCGCCTAGACGATCATTAAAGCGTAGTGCTTTTTCTAAGTTAACGGGACCAGGTGCTGATAAACCGCAGGTTTTAGAAATAGATTCCGCAGAAATATCCACAGAAAAAAGATGTTTGGCGGAATCGAGCTCGACCACCGTCATACAAGCACCTTGGATAGCGATACTATCGCCCAAAATGACATCAGATAAATCGAGTTTTCCGGCATTAACGCGTACGCGCAATCCATCTCCAAAAGGATAAACGTCGATAATCTTGCCAACGGAGGCGATAATTCCTGTAAACATCCCTCTATTATCCACGATGGGAGAGTGATTTGCTGATCCGCTTAGCTAATTCTGCTTCATCAGCCGGAGTCGAAGATCATCACCAATGAGTTGTTGATCAACATATTTCCAAGAATAGCCATCTGAGAGTGACTTAAGTGGGCCCAAGTTGGCAAGTCCTGCGCCTGTGCCAAGAAGTTGTGGCGCTAAATAAACTAAAAGTTCATCCACGCAGTTTTCACGAATCAAAGAGCCATTGAGTTTGTAGCCCGCCTCTATATGGACTTCATTCGCACTATGTTCTGATGCCAGATGGGCAATGACACCAGGCAAATCAACTTTCCCAAAAGAATTCGGCAACTCAAAAACTTGAACATCGATATCATTGAGGGCCGCCATTTTTTCCTGTGCTTGAGGTGTATTTAATTCAGCGCAATAAATAATGGTTCTACCGTTATGTAATATTTGCGCATCCAAAGGCACATCTAATCTAGAGTCAATGACCGCTCGAAGTGGCTGACGTGCCATTTTTACACCACGGACGTTCAGTTGTGGGTTATCGGCAAGAACCGTACCAATCCCTGTTAAAAGAACATTGGCTTGAGAGCGCCATTGATGACCATCCGCTCTTGCAACTTCGCTGGTAATCCATTGACTTTGGCCATTTGGTAATGCACTCACCCCATCCAAACTAGCCGCTACTTTTAGACGAACCCACGGCAATCCCTCACGCATGCGTTTCATGAAACCTAAATTTTGCATCATTGCTTGCAGCTCAAATAAACCAGAGCGCACTTCAATACCATGCGCTTGTAATTCATGGATACCCTTCCCTGACACGAGAGGGTTAGGATCCGAGACCGCAATGAAAACACGTGAAATTTTTGCAGCAATCAGAGCCTGCGTACATGGTGGCGTTTTACCGTGATGACAGCAGGGCTCGAGAGTTACGTAGAGCGTTGCACCCTGAACATCATGACCATGATTTTTGGCATCTTGTAATGCCATAATCTCCGCATGATGACCGCCTATTTCTTGGGTAAAACCTTTGCCAATGATTTGATTATTTTTTTCAATCACACAGCCAACGCGAGGGTTAGGATCAGAAATCCCTCTAGCTAACAAAGCTAACTGCAATGCTTCAAGCATGAAGGATTGTTCTTGTAGGGTGAACGGTGTCATGATGGAGATTGATACTTTGTGGGGTCTGCAATCCCAGCCTCTTCAAAACCAATTTGACGAAGACGACAGGATTCACAAATACCACAAGCATGACCATGTTCATCGGCCTGATAACAAGAGACCGTCTGTGAAAAATCAACGCCTAAGGAAATTCCAGCTTGGATGATTTGAGACTTTGTCATCGTAATGATAGGGGCATGAACCCTCACAGAATGTTCTTCGACACCCACACGCGTAGCAAGATTTGCGACCGTCTCAAAAGACTTGACATATTCAGGACGGCAATCAGGATAACCTGAATAATCAACCGCATTTGCCCCAAAAAAGATATCAGTTGCACCTAGTGCCTCCATCCAACCTAATGCGCAGGACAGCATAATCGTATTGCGGGCAGGGACGTAAGTAATCGGAATATTTTGATGAGGAGTATTTGTTTTAGAAGTGGGTAATTCAAGCGCCATATCGGTGAGTGCAGACCCGCCGAAACGTCGTAAATCTAAATCGATAATTTCATGCTGCTTAGCACCTAATTCGCGGGCAATGCGACTAGCAGCATCTAACTCTGAAGAGTGCCTTTGTCCATATCGAAACGATAAAGCGTATGACGAATAGCCAAGACGATTTACCATCGCAAGGACCGTTGCAGAGTCAAGACCACCGGATAATAAAACAACGGCGCTATCGCCAAGATGACGGGGTGCAAACTGCGCAAAATCAGAACTAGGATTCATTTACTTCAACTTGGATAAGGTAGCTGCCGCTTGCTCAGCAGCCTTTGTATTGGGATAGTTTTTTGTAATAGATTCAAGTGTTTTACGGGCATCTGACTTTTGCCCTGACTCAATTTGGCAATTAGCAATCGTATTGTAAGCCTCAGGAACGCGAGGATGTTCAGGGTATTTTTTAATTAATGATTGAGCACTGGCGATACCTGCCTTGTATTCTTTTTGTGCATATTGCGTATTGGCTAGCCAATATTTCGCTAATGGCCAGTAGGGGCTACTAGGATATCTATTCTCAAAATAGCTCAGTGATTTATTTGCTTTAGCCAGATCGCCATTTTGAAAATCCTTTAGGGCAAGATCGTAAGCCTCTTTTTCACCGGGTTGGGATGTCCCCTTGAGACCCTCTACTTCAATATCTTGGGGCTCTATTTTTTGTAATCGATCATTGAGTTCTGTGTAATAGCTTTTGAGACTTTCACTCAGTTCTTCATGACTTTTTTGTAACTCTTCGATTTTGCCGCGCAGTTCTTGGTTTTCTTTTGTAAGTTTATCGTTAGAGATTGATAGTTCTAGAACTGCTTTTTGATTATTTTTTAATGACTCGGTGAGTACATTAATTTGTTTTCTCGCATCGCCATCTTCAAAGAGAGCTGCTTGGGTAGAGTTGATGAAGACTCCACACCAGCATAAGAAGAAAAGATAATGTGTGCGACTCACTCAGAAAATCAATTATTTAATGTAAATAATATCTGCGCGACGATTCTCTGCGCGACCTGAATCATCAGGGCTAGTTGATTTCGGTTTTTCTTTACCAAAACTAACAGCTTCCATTTGCGCTTCAGACACCCCGAGGAGGCTGAGTAACTTACGAACTGCATCAGAACGTTTTTGTCCTAAGGCTAAGTTGTATTCGGTAGTACCTGCATCATCGGTATTTCCTTGAATCACAACTTTTTGGTTTTTATTGGAATTCAAATACTGGGCATGGGAATTAATGAGCGTTTGGTCGCTTGATTTGACTGTGTAACTATCAAAATCAAAATAGAAGCTTTTCTTATAAATAGGGCTGGCAGGATCATTCCAAGGCTCATTCGCGAATTTAGAATCCGTACCTGAACTAGTATTTTTCTTGGCGGCTTCCACATCATCCAGCTTAACTCCAGAAGAGCAGGCGACAAGGGCTAAGGCTAAAAGTGCTAAAAGAGATAAGCGAATGCGCTGAGCGAATAATGTTTTCATTTTAGAAACCTTTTATGAGTAATAACTTGTATTTTATGGCATTTCAGCACAATGGTTATAAATTTGATGAACTAGTACAGTAAATCCAATTTTAAACAGATAAGTGACTAATTCTCATCACCACATTAGTTCAAAAAAGGGCCCCATGCCGGCTCTCGCACGACAGCTCCTGGAATACTTAATACTTGTTTGACTTGACCGTCCACCGATACAGCGGCAAGAACAGGACGACCACTGACCCTTGTTGCATAGAGTAAAAATTTACCATTGGCGGCAAAAGTTGGTGTTTCGTCATAGTTAGTTTCAGTAAGCGCGCTTACCTCACCAGTCCTTAGATCCATTAACTGCAAACGAAAACCACCTGAGCGAGCGATATAAGCCAAATACTTACCATCAGGAGATAGGCGAGGACTTGTGGCATAAGCATGCTTAAAAGTAACTCTTGTAGCAGAGCCATTACTCTCTCCCTCGGAGCTCATTTTATAAATTTGTGGAGAGCCGCCACGATCACTCGTAAAGAAAATAGATTTACCATCTGCAGAAAATTGTGGTTCAGTATCGATAGCGGAACTTCTTGAGATTCTGCGCAGACCAGAGCCATCGGCATTAATGACATAGACTTGCGTATTGTTATCTCGGGATAGTGACACAGCTAGTTTGGAGCCATCAGGCGACCATGAAGGCGCACTGTTATTCCCTTTTTCGTTGGACAGAACAATGCGTTTACCCGTTGCTAATTCATGCACGTAAATCACAGGTTTCTTACTTTCAAAAGAAACATAAGCAACGCGTTTGCCATCAGGTGACCATGATGGCGAAATAATCGGCTCACTACTAGAGAGGGCTTCACGAGGATTTTGACCATCTGAATCAGAGATCATGAGTTGGAACTTACCTGCATTTTTCAGGACATAGGACAAGCGAGTAGAAAATATCCCTCGCTCACCAGTCAGGCGTTGGACAATATCATCTGCAATTGCATGACCCGCTTTACGAAAACTATTGCGATCAACCATTACACTTGTGCCGCCCAAAGACTGATTCTTAGCCACATCATACAAACGGTACTTCACTTCATACTGACCATTAGGAAGAGGAGTGACAGTGCCAATGGCAAGTGCTTGAGCGCGACGGGAGCTCCACATCGAAAAATCAGGTTTAGCATTTTCAGCAATTTCTGTTTCACCGCGCTCCACATTAGCAAAATTACCATTATTAGCAAGATCCGAACGCACCACATCTGTTACATAAGAAGGAAGTCCCGACTCATTTAAAAAACGGGTGACAGCGATTGGATATTGGGTTTGGCCAACACCGGTAATTTCGATTTGCATTTGTCCAAATACAAATCCTGAAAACCCAAACGCAGTCAATGCCGTGAGTACAGTAGCGATCATTTTTTTCATGTGTGATTTAATGTGAACCATGTTATCCATTGTAATCCCCGCTTGGGTCTATTAATCTTTAGGTCTAAAAATTAACATGATGGATTTAGGGACTGTTCCGTTTTCATCTTTTGGCAGACTACCTGCATCATCGATTGCGCGCAGAACGGCAGCATCCCAGTCAGGTAAACCACTCGATTTGGATAAGCGCCTACTCAGGATTTTGCCATCAGGTGCTAAATCGACAACAACATTGGCTGCCGGATTGCC
>CANFUO010000084.1 GCA_947450225.1 Burkholderiaceae bacterium
TAGCTTGTTATTTGATTTTTGATTCTCTATTGTAAATGTATCTATTGAACCCGTATGACAAAGTCATCTGCGCAGATTTTTAGCAGCAAATTGGAATACTGAAATTTAGCTGCTTTTTTATACTTCATCCATCACAAGGTGACTTAGAGTGCCTAACTTAGAAATTTCAACTTCTAAATGATCACCAGCTTTCATCCATAAAGGAGGGGTTCGGGCAAATCCCACACCCTCCGGAGTTCCTGTGGCAATAACATCTCCGGGTAATAGGTTAGTGTAGCTTGAAATATATTCAATCAAGCAAGGTATATCAAATATAAGATCATCAGTTTTAGTATGTTGAACCTCTATGCCATTTAAACGTGTTTTTAGATCCAATTGCGTCGGATCTCCAACTTCATCAGAAGTTACAAAATAAGGCCCAAAACTGCCTGTTGCATAAAAATTTTTCCCTGCCGTAAGTGAGTGCTGGAACTGAAAATCTCTAATACTTCCATCCATAAAAATGGAGTAACCAGCTATATGACTTAAAGCATCCGCCTTTTTAATATGCCTACCTGGTTTTCCAATAATGAGAGCTAATTCACCTTCGAAGTCAAAATGTGTAGAAACTTTGGGGGAGATCAGATTTTCATTATGCGCAACCACTGAGGTATCTAGACGCAAAAACATACTTGGAAAATCTGGTAGTTTCATATTGGCCTCTGCAAGATGACCTTTGTAATTTTTTCCAACGCAAATAAACCGACCACCATTCAGGAGTGGTTTATGAAATTGGATTTCCGAAACAGAAAAGTCAGGGTCATATGTCAAAGCTTGATCTTGAATTTTGACTATAGAGCCATCTGAAATAATGCTTAAAAGTGTACTATTCGGAATTCTAGAGCCTAAATCAATAACATGATCCTTGATGAGGACGCCATACGATATTTTATTAGAGATGCTATAAGAGAGAAATTTCATTTCTTACTTTCTTTTGAAAATCGATACTTTATATTTTAATCAATATGCAAATTCTTTTATGCAATAATATTCTCAAATAAAAAATTATTGGAGACAAATATGGCATACGAAGGCCCTGTAATTGACACACATTACCACATATGGGAACGTAAAAATATTGGATGGCTACAAGATCCCGCCTTACCAAGGATGGCTGGAGACTACTTTGGATTAAGAAGAGATTATCCAATTGAAGAATGGTTGCACGATATTACACCCGAGGGAGTAACAAAATCCGTGCACGTTACAGCAAACTGGGGTGCAGACAAGGGTTTAGATGAGACCAAATGGTTACAGGCTATAGCGGATAAGCATGGACACCCTCATGGAATTACTTTTCAAGCCGATTTAACAGATCCAGATATCGAAAATAAGATTAAGGCGCAAATTCAATTTCCAAATGTGCGAGGAGTGCGTCAACAACTTCATTGGGATAGTCATCCAATACGAAGGACAGTCAGCCGACCAGATCTTTGTAATACCCCGGAATTTAGAAGAGGCTTTGCCTTCTTAGAAAAATATAATTTGCACTTTGAGTTGCAGATATTTTCTGCCCAGGTACCTTTTGCGCTTGAGCTGGTTAAGGCTTTTCCGAACGTTAACTTTATTTTGTTACACAGTGGAATGTTGACAGATCGTTCTCAGCTGATGATTGACCAATGGCGAATTGGATTAACGGCGCTCGCCGCATATTCGAACGTACATGTGAAATTATCTGGATTAGGAATGTTCTCTTTGGGCGTCACACAGCCTCAATTGAGGCAAGTCATACGTGACTCCATTCAAATTTTTGGGGTTGATAGAACAATTTATGGAAGTAATTTTCCGCTTGAAAAATTACACTCAAGTTATGCGGATTTATTTTTTGGGTATAAAAAAGTTTTATCTGAGTTCCATGACCACGAGCAGAAAAAAATTCTTTATGAAAATGCAGTTAAATTCTATAGAGTTTAAAAATTATTGTGCTTCAACTCCAGAATTTTTTGTATAAGTAATCCAACGGTCAATTTCTGACTGGACATATTTTTTCATTTCCTCAAGATTCATCGGTTGAGAGTAGATGCCCAGGCTATCAAATTTAGTTTTGACGGTTGGATCGCTAAGAGATTTGTTTACCCAGTTATTTAAACTATTGGTTATTTCGGGTGGCGTTTTTGCAGGAGCACTCAGTGCTAGGTATGCTGTTAACTCAAACTCTGGATATGTTTCTGCTATTGCAGGAACTTTAGGCCATTTTTTATAGCGTTGAAGGCTAGTCACTCCAATTGGAAGAATTTTACCGCCATCGACAAAGCTTGCTCCAGAGGCAGTCTCTAAAAAGAGTAATTGTATTTGTCCGCCCATTAAATCAGTAATAGCATTGCCAATCGTTTTATATGAAACACCAGTTAAGTCAGCTCCAGACCTAACCTTTAATTGCTCGGCAGACATTAAAGATGCTGAGTTATAGTAACCAAAAAAAACTTTACCCGGATTATTTTTAGAATAAGAAACTAATGAACTGATTGAGTTAAATGGAGATCCTGGTGGGATAGTGCCAACCATGGAAACATATCCGAAAGAGCCAATATTTACAAAATCCTTCACTGGGTCATAAGGTAATTTTTTAAATAGACTTACATTGGCAGCATGGGTGGTATTTGTTGATAAAAGCAAAGTATAGCCATCCGGATCCGCATTTTTTGCGGCTTCCGTGCCCAAAATCCCACTTGCACCAGGCTTATTTTCTATGAAGACACTTTGCTTAGTTTGCCCCTCTAAGAATTGACCAAAGATCCTGGCCAAAATATCTCCGGTTCCCCCGGCGCCAAATGGAACAATAATCTTTATAGTTTTGTTGGGGTAATTTGTTTGAGCATTAACATTTTGATAAATAAATAAAAAAGAAATACCAATTGTTACTGCAATTTTTAGAGCAATTTTATTGATCATAGCTGTCCCTATCTTTATGATTTTTTCTTAATTTAGCATGAATTAATATTTTTTATATTTTTTGCTAATTGGTAAGGGTATCCCATAATTATTTAAAGATCTTAATGTGATACATTTAAAGGTAATAATAAATGATAATAAATTAGCTACAACCATGTTGAGGTATCGCATGAAAATACTCGGTCAATTTTAATGAATTACATCAATCAAATAACTAAGCTCGCATGACTCTAAAACCCTTGGATGATAGCGACCTGAGTTGGCGACCTACCTGTCCAATCGAGATTATTGCCGGAACGCCCCCTGGTGGAGGTCAAGATAGGCCGGCTAGGTCACTAGCTCGCGTTCTTGAGGCTGTTGGTTTAATTGATGTGCCTATTACGGTTATTAATATTCCTGGAATAGGGGGTGGTAATGCGTGGAAATTTCTTGAAAAAAATTCATCAAATCCGCATACCATTGCTATAAACTCCCCCACAATTATTACTAACCCATTGTTAGGAGTTGTGTCGCCTCTGTATACAGAGTTATGTCCATTAGCAAACTTATATACCGAATATATTTCTTTTGTGGTTAAATCGGATTCAAAGATTAACTCACCCGAAGATATCTTAGATCATCTTAGAGGTGAAGTTGGTAAATTCAAGATTGCCTTGGCTACTGCCCGCGGAAACGTAAACCATATAGCCCTAGCAAAACTTACTCAGCATATCGGTGGCGATGTAGACAAACTGGACCTTAATGTATTTGACTCTGCACGCTATGCGATTGCTAATGTATTAAGTGGAGAGGCGCAGCTTGGTGCTATTACGGCAGTCAGTGCTGTACCTGAAATCACAAGTGGCGAATTGAGGGTGATTGCCGTTTCTGCGCCTGAACGTCTTCAAGGTCTTTTTGAGCAAGTGCCAACTTGGTTAGAGAGTGGAATACGTTGTATAGCTGGTACTTGGAGGGGGGTGATTGGAAGTGCGGGTTTAACGCAACCCCAAATCAATTTTTGGAATCAGGCTTTAGTAAGCGCTAGTCAGACAAACGAATGGAAAGATGAGTTAGCACAACATTACTGGGCAAATACTTACCTAGATCATCTCCAAACGGTTGATTTTTTACGTCAAGAGTCTGAGGAGATGAAATCGGACTTGAAATTGGTGGGTTTAATTAATAATTCTTAACATAAAGGGTAGGCGATGAGAACTTTACATTCATTTATTTGTGGCGTTCTATTACTAACTTCTTTTTCTGCATATGCGCAAGATGCATACCCCTCAAAACCCATTAAAATTGTTGTTCCGTTTCCTCCCGGTGGAACATCTGACATTCTTGCTAGAACTATTGGTCAGAAACTTTTTCAAGAATGGGGGCAGCCAGTGATTATTGAAAATCGTCCTGGCGCTGGAGCAAATATTGGTGCTGACGCGGTTGCAAAGTCCTCCCCAGATGGTTACACGTTGCTCATATTGTCGACTATTCACATGATTAACCCTAGCCTATATAAAAATTTAACTTTTGACCCAATTAAAGATTTCGCACCTATTGGAATGATTGCTGAAACTTCACAGGTAGTATTAGTTCATCCTTCGTTGCCAATTAAATCTATTCAAGAGTTAATCGATTATGCAAAAGAGCACCCTAAGGCTCTCAACTATAGCTCTGCCGGCAATGGAAGCCAACCTCATTTATCTGCTGAATTGTTTAAATCAATGACTGGAGCCAATATGGTACACATCCCCTATAAAGGAGCTCCCCCAGCGATTACAGATTTAATTGCTGGACAGGTTTCACTTACATTTGCCACGGCACCATCAGCCGTCCCGGTGGTTCGGAGTGGTCAGGCACGTGCAATTGCAGTAACAACATTAAAACGGATTGCAGCTCTACCTGATGTACCTACTGTGGCTGAATCTGGGGTAGTAGGCTACGAATCGGCGGGATGGAATGGCTTAGTTGGGCCGGCTGGAATGCCTTCTGGAGTCATCGAGAAACTGAGCGCCGCTTTAACGCGAATATTAAGAACCCCCGAGATTCGCAAGCAGATGATTGACCAAGGTGCTGATCCAGTTATCATGACACCTATGCAGTTTGCACATTATTTGGGTATTGAGCGTTCAAAATGGGCAAGTGTTGTTAAGATTTCTGGAGCGCAAATTGATTAATAGTGAGCACAATGTGATCGAGTGGAGGCCTGATAGGCCTATTCAATTAATTGCAGGAACTCCCATTGGAGGGGGATTAGATCGAACTGCTCGCGCTCTAGCCAATGCGATTGAGCAGTCTGGTTTGCTGCCTGTGCCAATTGAGATAATTAATATTCCCGGTGATGGAGCACGAAAGGCCTGGAAATATCTTGATCAATACCCAGACAATGGTCATGTCATCGCGATTAGCTCATCCAACTTATTGACAGACTCTTTAACTGGAATAGCTACTTTTAATGAGTGGACTTATCCCCCGTTGGCTATACTCGCCACAGAATATCTCGCTTTTATTACGTCCGTAAATTCAAATATCAGAACAGCACAAGATTTTTTAGTGCAATTAAGCAGCCCTACCACCCAAATTAATATAGGACTATCAACAGCGCGCGGAAATCCTAATCATATTGCGCTCGCCCAACTTATTAAAAATGTAGGTGGTGATTTGAATGGTCCTCAAGTGAGAGTTTTTGATACAGCATTAGATGTTGTTTCTGATGTTATTGAGGGAAATGCGGATGTAGGAATTATTACGGCAGCTAGTGCAGTTAAGGCGTTGAGTGCTAGACAAATCAATGCCATTGCCGTTTCTGCGCCGAATCGCCTATCCGGTGTTTATGCGGATACTCCTTCATGGGTAGAGCAATCTGTTGATTGTCGGATTGGGGCATGGAGGGGTGTATCTGGCACTCCCAATTTATCTCGTGACAAACAGATTTATTGGCAAGAGCTATTGAAAAAAACTATTACTACACAGGTGTGGAAGGATTCCTTAACAGAAACTTTATCCATAGATACTTTTAAATTTGCCGCCCCCTTAAAAGCACATTTAGAAGAAGAGAGAAATTCCATGCGGATAATACTAGAGGAGCTTGGATTTAATAATGCACCAGATGACGAGATTTAAAAATGATTCATTTTAGTTTAAACGGACAACCCGTTGAAGTTGAATTAGAAGGTCAAACCCCATTAATAAATGTCTTAAGAGATTATTTCGGCTTGTTTGGAACTCGCTACGGTTGTGGTCAGGAAGCATGTGGTGCTTGTATGGTTTTGATAGACGGCAAACCATCTTATGCTTGCACTGTCATCGTGGATGACCTTAAATCATGTTCAGTTCAGACCGTAGAGGGGCTAGGAAACCCTGATAGTCCACATCCTTTACAAAAAGCTTTTTTAGATGAGCAGGCAGGCCAATGTGGTTTTTGCCTCTCTGGGATGTTAATTAAAAGTGCTGCATTATTAAACGCAAACTCAAATCCAAATGAATCAGATATTCGAACTGCTTTAAAAGATAATTTATGTCGTTGCGGTGTTCATAATCGAATTATTCGAGCGGTACTTGCAGCGGCTAAGGATTTACGATCTAAAGGGGTCATAGATAAGGCGGATCATCAATGAGCCTACCTGGTAGCCTAGAATTAAATAAACGTTTGTCATCTTGGGTAGAGATAGTTCCGGAAGGAATCATTAAGCTCCACACTGGTAAGGTAGAGATTGGCCAGGGAATTTTGACAGCATTGAGACAAATAGCTGCAGATGAATTATGTATTACCTTAGAGCAAATTGAAATTATTAGTGCAACGACCTCTGCTGGCCTTGATGAAGCCGTTACTTCTGGAAGCCGTTCAGTTCAAGAGAGTGGCCTTGCAATAAGACATGCCTGTGCGTGCGTACGTTCTCTTTATCGAGACCAAGCGGCTCAGGTAGCTAATACTCATGCAAAGGATATCGTTGTTGAACAAGGCGTTTTTATTGGCCCACATGGGCCCATTGGGAATTATTGGAGTTTATATAAAGCCCAATTACTAGATTGTGAAGCGTGGATGAACGTGGAGTTGAAAAAAACTCAGCACCGATCCATTGTTGGCGAATCATCTTTACGAGTAGATCTACCAGATAAAGTGTATGGAAAGCCTCGCTTTATACATGATATTAGATTGCCAGAAATGCTATTTGCTAGTATTGTTCGCCCCCCATCGCCGGGAGCGAGATTAGAAAAAAAACCTATTCCCCGATCTGATGAAGAGGTTTTTATTGATGGTAATTTTATAGCAGTAGTTGCAAAAAGTGAGTTTGAATCCAATAAAGTAGCTGCTTATTTGTCCAAAACAGTCCAATGGAAAATTCAAGAATCTTTTCCAACAGATATTAAGGGGTTCTTAAAAAATGCTAAGCGGGATCAGAGTATCGTCTATCAAGATGGAGGCGAGGATAATCAACATTGGGATTTACAGGTGGATTTTTATAGACCTTATCTTACCCATGCCTCAATTGGTTTATGTTGTGCAATAGCCCGATTTTCAAATGAGTTTTTAGAAGTATGGTCTCATTCCCAAAGTATTTTTCGGTTGCGAGCTGATTTAGCAGTTGTTTTGGCTATTCCGGTTGAAAATATTACTATTCATCATGCAGAAGGTGCCGGATGTTATGGTCACAATGGTGCAGATGATGTTGCATTAGATGCGGCTTTAATAGCCAAGAAATATCCAGAAAAACCAATACGAGTTCAATGGAGTCGTGCTGACGAACTTTCATGGGGGCCTTCCTCTTCTGCGATGCTTGTCAACATTAAAGCAAGTCTAGATAAACATGGAAAAATAGCACATTGGGCCCAGGAAATTAATAGTAATGGGCATGAAAATAGACCTCATGGAGATCAAAATCCAGGCCTACTTGCTGCTTCCCACATCTCTAATTCCTTTGATATTCCGATCTCACGGAATCCACCGCTTGCTTCCGGTGGTGGAGCTGATAGGAATGCTTTACCACTATATGCAATTAAAAATGTTTGCGTGCAGATGAATCGCTTGTTAGAAATGCCTATTCGAACATCATCGCTTAGAGGGCTAGGTGCAATGGTGAATGTATTTGCAATTGAAAGCGTCATGGAGGAATTAGCAATTATTGCTAATAAAGATTCGATTGAGTTTAGATTAGATCATCTTACAGATACGCGGGCTAAAGCGGTAATTCAAAAAGTAGTTGAAATGAGTAACTACAAAAACCGGCAAGTCGTTGACGGATATGGATGGGGAATTGGTTTCGCACGCTATAAAGGTATAGGTGCTTATTGCGCTGTGGTAGCAATGATTGAAGCTGGCAGATCTATACTTGTTAAGAACTTATGGGTCGCAACGGATTGTGGTGAAGTGATTAACCCTGATGGTGCCGCTAATCAAGTAGAGGGGGGAGCAATCCAGGCCTGTAGTTTTGCTTTAAAAGAATCTGTTCAATTTAATTCTGAAAAGATTCTATCGGACAATTGGGACGCATATCCAATTCTTAAATTTGATGAAGTCCCGGAAGTTCAGACTTCATTTATAAATAATCAGCATCTTTCTCCATTGGGTGTAGGTGAGTGCTCGACAGGGCCTACTGTAGCCGCATTGGCTAATGCAATTCATGACGCCTTAGGCGTTCGTGTAAGGGACATGCCTTTTACTGTCGAAAATATTTCAAAGGCTTAATAAACATTTAAATCGGTTATATTGCGAATAGTTTGATTTACTTAATTAAAAAAAAGAGTTAATCCATGCATTCGTTTTGAGAGAAATGGTAGGATTATTTTCTATTTGTTGACGCAGGGAAATTACAGCAGACTCTAAATTGGGGGCAATTGATTTCGACAAATGATTGATCTTTTCCAGCACAGTTTGATGCTCTAGGGGCCTTGCGGAACTACCCAGAGCAGCTTCACAAGACTCTGAGATTTTGTCGCCATTTTTCAACTCAATAGTCACTTTTGCAGGGCGATCATAAGGCCAAGGGCGCACATCACTGAGTTCTTGCATCTTCACCTTACTTCTAATCGTAGCTATTTCTTTATTAGACATACTTTCATGCAGAAAGTTTTCAGTAGCGCTAGCACCGTTAATAATGGTGGCAGCAACTGCATGAGGTATTGAAAATTTTGCAGCTAAGGTCGTGGAAGGATTTACATTATTAAAGTTCATTGCCATTTTCGAAACTTCA
>CANFUO010000085.1 GCA_947450225.1 Burkholderiaceae bacterium
AAATCTGAGGATCACCCGTAAAGCCTTTTTGCGCAAGTTGTGCTGCTCGCACACCATTACTTGCCGCCATACCACTATGCATCGACATCGTCATCGTCCCAAAGTTACGTCGCACTCCACCCATCATGGAAGTAACGATACCGAGTGCATGAGCCATTTGTTCATCACTCAGTTTTAAGAGGATGCCACTTGCCACCACTGCAGCTAAAGTACCTTGCGTCGCTGTGGCATGCCAGCCCATTTCATAATGTGAAGGATTGATCAGCGTACCTAGTCGACATTCCATTTCATAACCAATCACAAAAGCCTTAAGTGCTTCATCAATCGTTTGATTGTTGAGTTCAGCTAAAGCCAAGACCGCTGGTAGGAGAGGTCCAGAAGGGTGGCCACGCATTTCTGCTTGATTATCATCAAATAACTGCAGACTAATCATGGTGCCATTAACCAGAGCGACATCGGCCGGGCGAGATTTTTCCCCATAACCAATCACCGTGCTTTGACCCTGTGCGGACGGCTCAATGGTGAGTGAACGTAAGATATTAATGGGTTCCTCTTGATAAGCAGTCAGAGCCGTCGCTAAACTATCCACTAGACATTTACGCGCTGCATTGATTTCTTGTTCACCAATTTGCTGAGGTAATTGATGTAGGCAAGTATGGATGAGTTTTTCGGTAATTTTTTGCAACACAATCTCCTATTGAATCTTCATTGGTATTTGGGTCTCATCGGGTTTAATCAGTCGTGATATTCGACTCTTTAATAATTTTTGACCACTTTGCTATATCTTTTTGGATAAAGTCTTTAAATTGTTGTGGATTATACGTCGGCATCGGTTCAAAGCCTTCTTTAAAAAGCCGTTCTTTCACATCGGGCAGTGCCATGATGGCATAGATTTCAGTATTCATTTTGTTAATAATTTCTACAGGAGTATTTGTTGGTGCAAAGACACCCAACCAGTTACTTGCCTCGAAACCATTCAGTCCACTTGATGCAATAGGAGGTATTTTAGGTGCAAGTGGTGAAGGTTTTAAACTTGAAACACCAATTGCTGTGAGCTTACCAGATTCGAGGAAAGGTAAGACAGATGTTAATCCCATGAGCATGACTTGCACATTTCCACCAAGAAGATCATTAATCGCTGGCGCCGCGCCCTTGTAGGGAATACGTGTAATTTGAACACCCGCTAAGCGATTAAATTGCTCCATAGATAAATGACTAGTACTACCGTTACCTGAACTTGCATAGTTGAGTTTTCCGGGATTGTCCTTTGCATATTGAATCAGTTCATTGACTGATTTGATATTGAGTGAAGGATTAACGACCATCACACTAGAGAGTGTCGAAGTCAGAATGACTGAAGATAAATTTTTCAGAGGGTCAAAAGAGGAATTACTAAAAATAGGATTGACACTAATTGGACCTGATGTCGTGTATAAAAATGTATAGCCATCAGCAGGGGATCTGGCAACCAATTCAGCGCCAATACCTCCACCGGCACCGGGGCGATTTTCAATAATCACTGGTTGTTTCCAGCGAATACTCAATTTTTGACCAATAATACGCGCTTGGACATCGGCAGGACCACCTGGTGGAAAAGGTACGATGAATTGAATCTGTTTATTGGGATAGTTGGCTTGATTTGAGGATTGTGCTGCTACATTTGGACTATCAGTCAATGCAACAAGTTGCAAAGTCAAGAGAGTCAGTAAAAACATTTTTTTATGAATGTGTAAAAAGAGTTGATTAAATAGCAATGTCATATCCCCGAGATGAAGTTTATTTCAGTCCCATTATCGCAAATTAATCTGCATCAAAAGTGTTTGTCTTTAGGTGTAATAAAATAGTCTTAAATAACTACAAAATCAATTAAAAACCTCTATGTTCATTCAAACTTTGTGTAACTTATTTCTGAAATTATTATTATTAGCGATCGTATTCCCTAGTTTAGCAAGCGCTGATAATGCGTATCCCAACCGTGCAGTTCGATTAGTGATTCCTTTTGCTACTGGGGGCAGTAATGATATTGTGGGTCGCTTTATTGCCGATCAATTACAAAAACGTTTAGGAGAGCCCTTTGTAGTGGATAACCGTGGTGGTGCTGGCGGTACATTGGGTACCGACCTTGTCGCCAAGTCTAAGCCTGATGGTTATACCCTGTTATTAATTTCTACACCGCATACCGCAAATGCTTCCTTGTATAAAAAATTATCCTATAGCCCGATCAAAGATTTTTCTCCGATTGCCAGGTTAGGGACCGCACCGCAAGTCATCAGTGTTTATCCTGGATTGCCTGTAAAAACTCTCCCAGAGTTAATTGCCTATGTCAAAGCTAGGCCAGGCCAAGTCAATTTTGTTTCTTCAGGGGTTGGTAGTTCCCAGCATTTAGTGAGCGAAATGTTTGCTAGTCAAGCCGGTTTGCAATTGGTGCACGTCCCATACAAGGGGGCAGGAGCAGCACTTGCAGATGTGGCTGCTGGTCATGCCCAAATCTCAATCGGCACCATTTTGCAAGGCTTATCATTAATTAAAGCCGATCGTTTACGCCCCCTTGCTGTGAGTGGTAATAAACGTCAGCCCGTACTTCCCGATGTTCCAACAGCAACGGAAGTTGGGCTTAAAGGCTATGATGCGGATAATTGGTGGGGTATATTGGCGCCAGCAGGAACGCCCCCTGAAGTGATACAAAAGTTGTCGACGACCATTGCCGATATTTTAGCCAAGCCAGAAACCATTAAAAAATTAGCGGATGAAAGTGCAACGGTTGCCTACTTAGGTCCTGAAGAGTTTGGCAAGTTTATGGAGTCTGAGTCGCAAAAATGGGCGCAATTGATTAAAAACTTAAAGATACAACCTGAGTAATTCGATAGAAGAAAATGATGAGTGCACAACAGAACGTGATGAATGCAAAAATAACGCGGATTGAAACGATTCCTTTAAAAGTCAAAATGGAGAAAGTTGCCACAGGCTCGACCTTAAAACTATCCCATCGTTGCACGATATTGACCCGTATCCATACCGATGCTGGCGTCATTGGCGAGTGTTTTAATGGGAATGATGATGCTTTGCAAGCATCTGTGATCCAAATGATTCAGCAAGAAATGGCGCCGATGTTAATTGGTCATGAAATTACAGCGATTGAGGATGCCTGGTTATTAACGCGTAAAGCGACTGAGCCATTTTTGCGCGATCGCCGAATTGCACTTCGAGCACAGTCATGTATTGATAGTGCTTTGCATGACGCCATCGGTAAGCTCGTCAATCTTCCCATCAATGTTCTATGGGGTGGCGCAAAAAAACAGATTCGGGTGTTTGCCATTGGTGGTTATTACCGCGAAAAAGATGATTTAGAGGGACTCCAACAAGAAGTCGAGGAACTCAAAGCATTTGGGATACATGGACTTAAATTAAAGATGGGGAGTAAGAGTCCAAGAGAAGATGCCCTGCGTGCTGAAGCGGTCCGTAAAGCAGGCGGTGATGATTTTATTTTGGGCTGTGATGCCAATCAAGCGTGGAGCCTTACTGAAGCTCTAGAATTTGCCAAAATCACCAAAGACCTTAATCTCGCTTGGTTGGAAGAGCCCTGTAAATGGGATAACGACCGTGTAGAAATGGCCTTGGTTCGCTCGATTGCAGGTGTTCCTATTGCCGCAGGTCAAAGTGAATTAACGCGCTTTGGTTGTCGAGACTTGATGCAGGCTAATGCCATTGATATTTGTAATTTTGATGGCAGTTGGGGTGGTGGGCCAACGGAATGGCGTAGAGTAGCCAATATTGCACATGCATTTGGCGTTAAAGTGATGCAGCATCTAGAGCCACAGTTTGGGTTGATGATGTCAGCAGGTGTGCCTAATGGTATTTACGGCGAAGTGATGCTTCCTTGGCGTGACCCTTTCTTTTATCGCTTAATTGCAAATCAAGCTAAGCAACCCTTCAACGATGGAATGTATACATTACCTACAGAACCAGGATGGGGAATGGTGATTGATGAGGATTATTTACAATCAGTCAGAATAGATTGACCCTGATTGTTGCTATCAATAATCAAGTAATAACTTACTTTACTGATTTTGTACAAATACCTTTGTACTCAGAAATTTGCGGGTTGGTGTATTCAGGAAGGAAATTAATTTCTTGTTTGGTGATTTCACCAGAAGCTCGATTAATTAATACTTTTACTGTCTTATCATGCCCTTTAGTCAAGTGACTGCCATTCACTCGGATATTTTTTTCATCCACAACAACCGACATATGTTTCACATCATTTTCACTGCGTTGGTTGTTCGTTATAAATGAAAAATCAGGATTATCAGACTCAATTAACCATACATCACTATATTGGCTAGAGTCCTTTGAATTTGATACAGGCACATAGGTGACTGTCATTGAAGGGTTAACTTCTTTGGGGGTAGACTCTACTGTAGTTCCGTCATTTTGAGTTAAAACAGAAGTGAGAAGGCCTTTACAGGACAGAGAAATTTTTTCTTTGTCTATATTTGCATTACATCCAACAAGGAAAATAAGGGCCATCCTTAAAAGTAGTGTTTTCATTGGGGTTACTGTAACACCTATCTACTATTTAAGTATATTGATACGTGTGAAACGCACCTCCTTGGAAGGGTTCATCAAGCTGAGATCAGATCAACTTCGCATGAGGAAATACTTAACAATGAAGACCTTAATGAAAGTTTGCTTGTAATACATTATTTTGCATATTATAATGTACATAATAAAACATAATATTTTGGATAAAAATGATGACCACCTACCCCATACATGCACAAACAACAATTAGTGTGACGGCTCTTAGAAGAAGCAATCCAAGCAAGATCATAGAAGATGCTGGCGGTTTGCCAGTTGCCGTTTTAAACCATAATAAACCCGAGGCCTATCTTTTGTCGGCAAAAGTCTACGAAAAACTATTGGATCAAATTGACGATGCTATTTTGCTAAAGATTATTGAAAAGCGTCGTGGTGGTAAGACAGTTCGAGTGAAACTTGAAGACTTATGATCTTGAATTTCATGTTCTCGCTCTTAAAGAATGGGAAAAATTAGACAGTTCTATTCGGGAACAGTTTAAGCGGGCGTTAGAAAAACGTACGGTAAATCCCCACATCATATCAGCCAAACTCCATCATGAGTTGGCTAATTTTTATAAGATTAAGTTGAGAACAACCGGTTATCGTTTAGTCTACGAAGTAATTGAGGGACGCTTAGTTATTTTTGTCATTGCAGTTGGGAAAAGAGATAAAGAGATTACTTATAAAAAAGCGGTAGAAAGAAAAAATGCTAGACATTAATTTACTAAACCGGTTTTTTGTACAAAGTAATATATAAATTCATTTCTTTACCATGAAAGCAAGAACACAAGCTTATAGGGAGCTTACCCAATAAGCTTGTATTTATCAGACTGATTTCGATAGTTGTTCTTTCATTGCTTGTTTAACACTGGCTGGCGTAAATGGCACCGTTCTCATGCGAACACCAATGGCGTTATAAATTGCATTCGCAATCGCTGCCGGAATCGTCGTTGGTGTTTGTTCTCCCGCACCCCAAGAAGGAGTCCCTGGTTGATCAATTAAAACGGTATGGATTTTAGGTACTTCATTAAACCGAATGATAGGATAGCTTGCCCAATCGACACTCTTGATCTCGCTACCAGACCACTGAACTTCCTCCATCAGGACACGACTCACCGTTTGGATTGCACCACCTTGGATTTGATTTTCCACGCCATTGGGGTTAATCATTTGACCGCAATCATGGGCAATATATAAATCAGTGACACGCACTTTGCCGGTTTGCTGGTTCACCTCTACATCAGCAACCGTAGCAACGTAGGTAATTGCATTGTTATAGCGCACATAAGCAATGCCGCGACCTTTGGCAATATTGCCCCTAGATTTAGCTTTAGAGGATGTTGCTGTTGTATCCCATTTGGAGAGATTCATGACCGCACGTAATACATGAATTGCCCGAGGGTCATTGGTATGTTTTAAGCGGAACTCAGCTGGGTCTGTATTGGCAAGGGTTGCCATTTCATCCATAAAAGCTTCATTACCGAAACTATTTTCAATTCTTCCAGGGCTTCTTAAATGCGAAGAACGTAAAAAAGTTTGCGCCACATGCTTGGTATTCACAAATGCATTTGGGAAAGCATAAGGAGAGGCACTGTTTTGGAATAAAAAACCGACCCAGTTACCCGGACGTGGGATGCCCGTATCATTGGCCGCAAGAAGAGGGAAGTCGAGTGGTTTCAAAAAGGCAATGGCATTGGATGCGATATAAAAATCACTCTTCCACGCGTTAATATTGCCTTTATCATCCAGACTCGCCTCAAAATCCATCGTTCTTGGCGGACTTTTTGGCGCCAAGGCGGTTTCATCATGACGCATCCACTGTAAGCGAACGGGTTTACCAATCGCCATAGATACAAGAGCCGCATCAGCAGTTGCATCCTCATGACCATTACGACCATAACAACCCGAACCATCTAGATAAACCAGACGAATAGATTCTTTTGGTAAACCGGTGATGACTGACAACTCATGTTGCATCGAGTGCGTTGCTTGCGACGCGCTCCATGCTATTAACTTACCATCTTTATAGTCAGCAACTGCACAAGAAGGGCCAAGGGAGGCATGTGTTTGCACGGCAAAGTTATAACTTGCTTTAAGTTTCTTGGAACTATTGCTTAAAGTCGGCTCTACGGCACCAATTTTTTGTGTTGCATCTTCCTTTGCTAGGGGTAAATTTCTCCAGTGATCAAAAATAGTTGCTTTGGCCGGTAAATCAGCACCTTTTGACCAATTCACTTTTATGGCACGAGACGCTTTCACTGCAGCCCATTCGGAGGATGCCACAACAGCTAAAAAGTTATTTTTATGAACCACTTGTAAAAAACCATTGATTTTCTTGGCATCACTATCATCGAAGCTTTCTAATTTAGCGCCAATAAAGTCAGATCGAATCACGCGAGCATGGACCATGCCGGGTAATTTGAAGTCATGCATGTATGGAAATTCACCAGTTACTTTTTCTGGAATATCGATCCGCGGAATCGATTTACCAATCACTTGGTATTCTTTGTAATTTTTTAATTTCACTTTTTGATCAACGGCAATTTGGAAGCCATTACCAATTAAATTGCCATAAGAAACCTTTTTATTAGGATCAATTTTCGAGACCACAAAACCATCTTTGAGCGTCAGCTCATCGACGGATTGATTCAAGGATGCAGCACCTTTTTTCAGTAAAGCTTCACGCGCGTTAGCAGCAGCGATGCGTAATTCACTACCACCTTGGGATATGGATATAGCCGCACCAGTAAGCCACTGATCAGGTGTTGTGGCCGTATCGCCCATGATCATTTCAATCTGATTAAACGGGGTATACAACTCATCTGCCACGATTTGCGCTAAGGCTGTTTTGACACCTGTCCCTAAATCAACCTTTCCAGCGTACACCGTGATTTTGCCATTCTTGTCAATACTTAACCAAGAATCGAGTGCGCCACGATCCACATTTTTGGCAGGTGTTAAAGAGGGCTGTGAAGCAGCTAGGGCGTTAAAAGAAAAGCTGACAAGTAATAAGCCTGAACCGGTAGATTTTAAAAAGTCACGACGGGTAAATGCATTCATAAAGATTCCTTAATGGATAAATAGGCTGAGCTTAAGCAGCATTCAAGTAGCGTCTCACAGCCGCTACGATTCTTTGATGTGTGCCACAACGACATAGATTGCCAGATAAAGCTTCAGCAATTTGGGCATCGGTTGGTTTTTTATTCTTTGCTAGAAACGCAGTGGCAGTCATGATCATGCCGTTGATGCAGTAACCACATTGCACCGCTTGTTCATCAATAAAGGCTTGTTGTAATTTTCCTGGTTTAGCGGAAGTTCCAAGACCTTCGAGAGTGGTAATCTTTTGTCCAACAACTGCAGCAGCAGGAGTTACACAAGACCTTACCGCCTGATTATTGACTAGTACAGTACAAGCGCCGCATTGACCTAAACCACAGCCAAATTTAGGCCCTTGAAAATTCAGTTCATCACGAAGTGCGTAAAGCAATGGGATATCATCATCTGCTTTTAGCGACAAACTTTTGCCGTTCACTTGCAAGCTTATTTCAGCCATGTTGACCTCTTCATAAAATAATAGAAATATTAAAAATACAATATTAGAAATTATCTGTTGAAAGTATCAATATTAGGGAAAACTCTAATAAGCTAGGAAGGGTACTGACTGCTCCCCATGGCTAAAGCGAGGAGCTTTACGCTGTTTTTGCTAACGTTATTGGTTCTTTTGTTTCGCCCCCTAATGGCCTTCCAGGACCTCTGAGCAAATCAGGCTTAATTTGCTCCCACGCTTTGTCTGTAAATGGAAGTGAATCAGGGTCAGATTTAGCGGCTTTAGTAATTGCCGCATCCTCTTTGGGGCTTGGTCTAATTAATTTCTTTTTCATATGGATTAATTTTTTTTCAATGTCTTCACTAAGTTAACTTCGTATTCGTTAATTAATTTTATGAAGTATTTATATACGTCTTCAATTTTGACATTTAAATGGATGTTAGAAAAACCTTCGTCATTTTTATCTAGAGGAATAATTCCAGTTACCGCACTTTTAAAATGCTCGGGATCTTTATCTCTGAAAGGTTGGTAGGTATTAATTGCTTCAAGAATGTTCTCAAGCGAATAGCCGTGATCCCTCGTCAATACCATCAAGTCATATATATCACGCGACTTGATCCGATCATAAAGAACAATACTTTTCATGACAAAAAGCCCATCAACGGCAAGGATGTTGAAGCCTTTTTTTGAGACACTTAGTTTTGGGGTTGATTTCAAAAAGTCAATCTGATGTTTTGGTCTGTCCCTCTCATTACGAGAATGAAATGTAACTTTTGCACCATCAATCAAATAGTCTTGAATATACTTATCTAAATTTTCAGAAGTATTGATTTTGAATTGTGATTTTTGTGCCGGCGTGATCAGACTTTCAATCTTTACTCCACTGGCTGCTAAATCATTTAATACGGC
>CANFUO010000086.1 GCA_947450225.1 Burkholderiaceae bacterium
GATAGATTTTTTTGGAGAAAAATTTCTGCCTCCGTCACGGATTCTTCTGAAGTCATTTAAGTAAAGCTCGCCATACGATAAGCATTTAGATTTAAGATCTTCGCCAAATAATAAAAAGTCCGTCCATAACGTAGCCCCTAAAAAACGGACGGGTGTATTTAATTGGAGATCATGTAGTTCGATCCCATCGTCATCTAGAAAATGAATGCTGTTTTCTGCGCATGCATTTTGGATGTCTTCAATGACATGAGAACGCTGAGAACCATAGAACTCATGATTGCCTGCTACATAAATAATTTCTTGCTTAGGAAACGATTTCCTGGCCCAAGTTACACCTTTTGAGCAAAGGCCGATATCACCCGCCAGAACAATAACATCTGCCGTATTTGATGCAGGGGTAAAGTCAGCAAACTCTAGATGTAAATCACTCAGTACATGAAGTTTCATAATTTTGATAAGACACGATCACGGCTTTTATATTGAGATATATTGTATTCAATAAATTAACCATGCCGCCAAGATGCAATAAGCGTGGTTAGCTTAAATGGCATTTGCCACATATCTGCAATCACATATTGCTTGGGTGGTAAGCGGGGTAATAAAGAAAAAGCCCCAGTTACGGGGTTAAGCCTTGTTACGTATTGTAAAAAGCGGAAAAAATGCCAAAAGTGATGGCGGAGACGAGAAGATTCGAACTTCCGATCCAGGGTTTAGCCAGATGCTCCCTTAGCAGGGGAGTGCCTTCGACCACTCGGCCACGTCTCCGTATTACGCTATAACTACAAGTTTGCTATTCTAACGGATTTATCGAAAACCCCCAAGGAATATCAACAACTTATTTGGTTAATCAACTAACTTTTACTTCTGCTCCAGTTCAAAAGCTTTATGTAGCGCTCTTACTGCAAGCTCCATATATTTTTCATCAATCAATACGGAAATTTTAATTTCGCTGGTTGATATCATCTGAATATTAATCCCCTCTTCTGCAAGGGTTCTAAACATCTTGCTTGCAATACCCACGTGCGAACGCATCCCTACTCCCACTACTGAGACTTTAGATACTTTTGGATCACCAGATATTTCTTTGGCGGCCATGTGGGCTTGCACTTGATTTTTTAATATATCGAGTGCTTTTTGATATTCAGCTCTTGGTACGGTAAACGTAAAATCCGTTTTGCCATCCACCGATTGATTCTGAATAATCATATCTACATCAATGTTGGCGTCCGCAATGGGTCCTAAAATTTGATAGGCAATCCCCGGCTTATCAGGCACACCAAGAACCGTAATTTTTGCCTCATCCCGTGCAAATGCAATTCCAGAAATAACCGCAGCTTCCATTTTGTTATCTTCCTCAAAGGTAATTAATGTTCCAGATTTCATCTCCTGCGCTAGCGGGATCATCGGATCGGTAAGTGATGATAAAACACGTGTTTTAACGCGATATTTTCCTGCAAACTCTACTGAGCGGATTTGCAATACTTTTGAGCCAAGACTAGCCATCTCCATCATCTCTTCAAAAGTAATTTTGTCTAAGCGTCGTGCTTCATCACACACTCTTGGGTCAGTTGTATAGACGCCGTCAACATCGGTGTAGATTAAACATTCTTCGGCATCTAGAGCTGCTGCTATCGCAACAGCAGAGGTATCCGAGCCACCACGTCCAAGTGTGGTGATATTACCCTGCTGATCAACGCCTTGAAAACCTGTAATGACGACAACTTTGCCTTGCGCAAGATCGGCCAAAACTTTATCTTTTTCAATCCCCTGTATCCTCGCCTTGGTATGCGCTGAATCGGTATGAATCACGACTTGCCAACCTGCATAACTAATCGCTGGTGTGCCCAGTGCTTGCAATGCTAACGCAAGTAACCCAGAACTCACTTGCTCGCCTGTACTGGCGATTTGATCTAATTCGCGCGGATCTGGATCTTGACTGAGTTCTTTTGCTAATCCAAGTAATCGATTGGTTTCGCCAGACATAGCTGATGGAACAACCACAATGTGATGCCCTGCTTTTTGCCATTTTGCAACACGTTTTGCTACGTTTTGGATACGCTCGGTAGAACCCATCGAGGTTCCACCATATTTATGTACGATTAATGCCATATGAACACTTTTGCGAAATATTTTTTCGCTATTGAGGTAAAAGGTCTATTTTACACGTTTAGAGAAGCCATCCCTCAAACTTTAATGGATGTTATCGAGGATAAATACCGGCAAAACACGTGGTCCATGCTGTGTCATGAGATCTATATTTAACCCTACTCCTGCAACAGCTAATACATCTTGATCGATACACAAGATTTTTGCGGTGCGTTGCCATGGGGGTATATCAAGTTCTTGAAAGAGTTTTTTGAGGGTTTTACGTGCTTGGCTAGGATGGATACGAATCTTCATTCCGCCAGTTCTTTCCTGTTCTTGGAGATGTCCTTTGGCTTTGGCTATTTCATATACATCAAGGGCGAGTCCAAAGGCTTCTGAATCTTCCTCTACAGCCCGAAACTCCCAATGCCCTTGTGTGATACTGCTCTCATTGACGGTTAACTTTTGTCGCCATACGCGTAAGTGTTTGCCATCGTGGACCCACTGCAGTTGATGGTCTGACATATCTTTAAGTGTCTCAAGATCAGTCCACCAGGAACTGAGTCGCTCTTCACTTGGCATGCTTAAACCTTGCAAATAGATCCAACGTCGCAGTGCGTTATTGGCGCGTGCAATGTCTTCATTGCGCAGGGCAATCAACGAAATCATATCTAACCCAGACTCTGTGGTCATCACATTCAAATCAATATCGGCTAATTGATCTAAGAGACTCTGTGCTTGTGCCATATGAGATGCGGTTCGACTTAAGTTTTTTCTTAAGTTGGGCTGCACTTTTTCAAGAATCGGCAGGATGCGTAAACGTATAAAGTTTCTGGTGAAGTGCTCGTCTTTGTTGGTCGGATCTTCGATCCAATCTAAATGATATTCATTGGCATAAGACTCTAAATCTTTCCGGGTTAAATCCATAAACGGTCGCCATACACGAATCGCTGTGTTTGCTAAACTGCGTTGTTGTCCCATGGCCGATAAGCCTGGCAAGCCTGATCCACGGATGAGCTGTAAGAGAACTGTCTCGGCCTGATCATCTTGATGATGCCCTAGCAAGAGATCGGTCACGCCGTGCTGTTCACACATGTGGGTTAATGCTTCATAACGCGCTTCGCGCGCTTGCGCTTCAATATTACTAAGCTCTTCAACCGCGCTAGGCCAGTTCAGTATCCGAAAATCAAACTCGACGTCATAAGAAGCGGCAATGTCATTGCAATGCATGACCCAATCATCCGCGATGTCTTGCAAGCCATGATTGACATGCAAGGCGATGACGTGCTCTGAACCGTAGGCGGCCACTGTTGAATGTAGTAAAACGGTAGAATCAAGGCCCCCACTAAATGCTACGGCAATGCGCGCCGTAGATTCTTCGATGGGTAATTTACTTGTCCGAGGTGTCTTTGAACTTCCCATAACTCATGAGCCTTTCATGACGTCGTTCTAGTAACTCTTTAACACTCATTCCGGAAAACTGCCGTAAGGATTCAGCAAGTGCTCGTTTGAGTGCATTGCCCATCCCTTCATAATCGCGGTGCGCACCACCAACTGGCTCATTTACAATTTTATCAATGAGTCCGAGTCCTTTTAAACGGTGCGCCGTCAACCCTAATTGCTCTGCTGCCTCTGGTGCCATCTCGGAGGTTTTCCAAAGAATCGATGCACACCCTTCTGGGGAAATCACTGAATAGGTCGCAAATTGCAGCATCAACACCATATCGCCCATAGCAATCGCCAAGGCTCCACCAGATCCACCTTCACCAATAATCGTTGAGATAATCGGTACTTTTAACTCTGCTTGTGTATAGAGGTTATGTCCAATCGCTTCGGACTGATTACGCTCTTCTGCATCGATACCAGGAAATGCGCCTGGTGTATCCACAAAGGTAAATACAGGTATGTCAAATTTTTCAGCAAGGCGCATGAGTCGCATCGCTTTGCGATAACCTTCAGGACGGCTCATACCAAAGTTACGCAAAGCACGCTCTTTGGTGTCACGGCCTTTTTGATGGCCAATCACCATACACGATGCGCCATTAAATCTGGCTAAACCACCAATAATCGATAAGTCATCACCAAATGATCGGTCACCATGCAGTTCATGAAAATCAGTAAATAATTGATTAACGTAATCTAATGTGTAGGGGCGCTGAGGATGTCGCGCAATTTGGGATACTTGCCATGGGGTTAAACGGGTATAGAGGTCTTTGGTGAGTTGTTGGCTTTTTTCAGCCAAACGACTGATTTCATCAGAGATATCGACCGCAGACTCATCTTGAACAAATCGCAATTCTTCGATTTTGTTTTCTAATTCCGCGATGGGCTGTTCAAAATCCAGGAAAGTAGTTTTCATGTGCTTATTTTACATCCCCTAAGGTCATTTTGATGTATTTTTGGTTTAATAATCGACGGGGATAGGGTCAATACTGCGCCATAGGTACCAAGTCGCTACGGTGCGATAAGGCGCCCAGTTTTCGGCAACTTCTCGGGCTTGTGCTCGGGTTACTTTTTCGCCACTGAAATAATTCATCGAGATGGCTCGTAAGAGCCCAATATCGTCTAATGGCAAGACATCGGGTCTTTTTAAATTGAAGATTAAAAACATTTCTGCTGTCCATCTGCCAATCCCACGAATTGCGGTTAATTCTTGAATAATGAGTTCATCATCGAGGCTGTGCCACTTGGTCTTGGCTAATCCTTTGTTCTGAAAATGATCGGCTAAATCTTGCACATACTCAATTTTTCGATAGGATAATCCTGCACTTCGCAAAATCTCCTTATCCATCCCAAGAACATTTTTGGGGGTGACTTTGGGCATGCTTGCCTCAAATCGATTCCAGACCGCCTGCGCTGCCGCCACCGAGATTTGCTGACCAATAATTGATCGCGCTAGGGTTAAAAACGGATCTCCTCTGGATACCACACCGGTGTCTTTAAATTGAGTAATAATTTTCTTTAAAATCCGGTCCCCTTTCATTAGGGAATTACAACCATGATCCCAATAGTCCTCTGCGACTTCTTTGTGTTTCATCGGCAATACCCCCTTAGTTTTTACGCCAACTGGTTTTACCTTGGGGATGATCTTCTAGAACAATGCCTTTTTCAAGAAGCTCTTTACGAATGCGATCTGAGGCTGCAAAGTCTTTATTGGTCTTTGCTAATTGACGCTCTTGTATCAATGCTTCGATGGCTTGCTCATCGATTTGCAAATGACCGCTTTGTAAATAATCTTGGGTGGTCCTTTTTAATAAGCCTAGGTGTCCACCTAAATGTTTTAAGGTATGGGCTAACTGTTGATATAACTGCATGTCATTGTGTTGACGTGCTTTATTGGCTTCAGTGGACAATCCGAATAAAACTGCAATCGCCTCTGGTGTATTAAAGTCATCATTCATCGCATCCGTAAATTGCTCTACTGCAGTTGCATGAGGACTGTCGGTAGCTGTAGGTTGATAATCTTTTAAAGCCACATATAAACGCTCAAGGCCTTGTGCTGCTTCATCTAAGGTCGCATCACTATAGTTCACGGGACTGCGGTAATGCGCTCTTAAAATGAAGAAGCGGATGACTTCGGCGTCGTACCTAGCAAGCACATCTCGAATGACAAAGAAATTACCGAGTGACTTTGACATTTTTTCGTTATTGACGCGCACGTGACCGTTATGCATCCAATAATTGACAAAACGTGGGTCATTGCTTTGTCCTTCTTGATCAAATTCGCGGTGAACTCCTTCACTTTGCGCAATCTCATTTTCATGATGAGGGAACTGTAAATCAGCACCGCCTCCGTGAATATCAAAGTTTTTACCTAATAATTCACAGGCCATTGCGGAGCATTCAATATGCCAACCCGGTCGGCCTTCGCCCCATTTTGACTCCCAACGCGTATCCGCTGGCTCATCTTCTTTCGCACTCTTCCAAAGCACAAAATCTAGGGGATCTTTTTTGTCACCCGCAATAATGACCCTGTTTCCTTCTTCTAAGTCGTCGAGTGTCTTACCCGATAGCTGGCCGTAATTGGGAAAGTCGCGTACCGAATACATCACATCCCCTGAACCTGCTTGATAGGCTAATTGTTTATCAATTAATCCAGAGATCATCGTTTGCATATGGTCAATGTAGTGCGTTGCTCGTGGCTCATGATCTGGGCGCAAAACACCTAATGCGTCACCGTCTTCATGCATGGCATCGATAAATCGCTGCGTAAGGCTAGCAATGGATTCTTTGTTTTCAACGGCCCTTTTAATGATCTTGTCATCAATATCCGTAATATTGCGTACATAAGTGACTTCATAATCACTCGCCCTTAACCAACGAACCACCATATCAAATACAATCATCACACGGGCGTGCCCTATGTGACAATAATCATAAACCGTCATCCCACAGACATACATCGATACTTTTTTAGGATGAATGGGTTGAAATGGCTCTTTTTTTCGTTGTAAGGTGTTATATATTTGGAGCATAAGAAGTATTGATGATAAAAGCAAAACAAGGAAGATAATTTCTTCTAACTCGCAAGTATAGACAATAGTGCCATAAAATATCATTTCAATATTGAGAAATTAAATATGCAGCAACAAAAACCCTTAAAGACTGATTTAAAACACCTTCACCATTCATGCCCTAAGGTATTGAAAAAAATGTGTTTATTGGTCAGCGCCTCAATATTATGCGCATGCTCTAGCGTGGATATCGTCAAGATGGAGCAGCAGCAAAAAATCTCCGCAGCGAAAGAATCGAATCTTGATCATTCGGTGCCAACTACTTTAGAAGAAGCTACTAAAAATCCTGCGAATCTTGGGGTTTATTCCCCCCTAGGAACTTCGACGTCAATGACTTCGAACAATACTGGTTTGCAAACAACCCAAAATACACCTACTTTAGCGACACCTTTTGTTGCTCTGCAAAATGCCACTGCAGATACGACGCCTAAAAATGGGATTCCTGCAAAAATCGCTCTTTTAATCAAAGACAAAAAATGGAATGAGGCTCTCGCTGCGATTGATGTGGAGGCGAAAAAGAGTCCGCGTAATGTGCAAATTTTATTTGTGCGCACACGTATTTTGATTGAACAAGGTCAACTCGAAACCGCACGTCAAGCTCTGCTCACTTTTATCGATAAGTATCCCGAGATTCCAGAGCCTTACAATAATCTCGCCGTTCTGTATGCCAGAGCCGGTAAGTTAGAACTTGCTCGCGATAATTTAGAATTATGTTTAAAACTCTCCCCTAATTACGCGATTGCTCTACAAAACTTGGGAGATATCTATACCTTAATCGCTGCAAGTTATTATGATCGTGCTTTTGGGCAAAATCGTCGTATGACTGAGGCAGACAAGAAACGCAAATTAGCTGAAGCAATTACTGCTCGTTAAAATCTATTATTTTTATCATCACCGCAAAGGAAAACTATGTCACGCGTGCAATTTAAAACCAACCATGGCGATTTCATCATTGAATTAAATGAAGAACTCGCTCCTATCTCTAGCGCTAATTTTTTAGCTTACGTGAACTCTGGTCACTATAACGGCACGATTTTTCACCGGGTAATTAGTAACTTCATGATTCAAGGCGGTGGCATGGAAGTTGGTATGAAACAAAAAGAAACGCTCGCTAATATTGAAAATGAAGCGCAAAATGGCCTGAAAAATGTCCGTGGTAGCGTTGCAATGGCTCGCACAAGCGACCCGCATTCTGCTTCATCACAGTTTTTCATTAATGTAGTTGATAACGATTTTTTAAATCATAGCTCACCAACGCCTCAGGGCTGGGGTTATGCTGTGTTCGGCATGGTGACCGAGGGACTTGATGTTGTTGAGGCGATTCGTAAGGTTCCTACTGGTAGCACTGGCTTTCATCAAGATGTTCCTAAAGAAGATGTTGTCGTTCTTGAGGCTGTTGCCCTTTAATCACAATGGTGCCTGAATTTGATCAAGCGCTGATCATTTCTGATCTGCATTTGACGCCCGCTTACCCCTATACTGCGGAACGCTTTATCGAGTTCTGTAAAAACGAAGCACGGCAAGTTCAGGCTCTCTTTATTATTGGTGATTTATTCGAGTTTTGGGTGGGCGATGATGCGCATGTCTCTTCTCCTTTTACTCAGTCTATTGCAAAAGAAATTCATGCAGTTGAGGCCTCTGGTGTACAAGTCTTTTTTATCGCCGGTAACCGCGACTTCATGCTGGGCGAACAGTTTACCGCTCTTGCGGGCTGGCAAGTCTTAGAAGACCCAAGTCTAGTTCGGATTGGTTCACAGTCATGGCTTTTGTCGCATGGTGATGCTTTATGTACGGCTGATCCTGCCTATCAATTATTTCGCAGTTTTACCCGCGTGAAATTGTTCCAAAAGATTTTTATGCTTATTCCAACAACTGTGAGAAAAAAACTAGGCGATCAGCTTCGTAAACGTGCCACGATTAAATACCAAATGCGTGAGAGTTTTGATCCGGCGACTGCAAGCATTAAGGGTAATGTGACGCTTGAGGCCTGCGCTGCTATTACTCAGCGTTTTCATTGTGCTCAATTAATCCATGGGCATACGCACAGGCCAGGTGTCAACGTAGAATCTGCTGGGGGACATGCTTGGACGCGGTGGGTGCTCTCGGACTGGGACCTTGATCACCCTGAAATGCTGCCCCGTGCAAATGCCTTATTGATTCAAAAGCAAGGCATTACATCGGTTGATTTAATTGCCGCGTCAAGCCTTCGATAAGAGCGATGCCATCTGGGCAAAAATCTTTGGATTGGCAGCCATAATTTGACCAGAAC
>CANFUO010000087.1 GCA_947450225.1 Burkholderiaceae bacterium
GTAAACGACGGTGGTCAAAAGATTGTGAGTTATGGCACATCAAGTTATGGCTATGACATAAGATGCGCCCCAGAGTTTAAGATCTTTACGAACATCAATAGCACGATCGTCGACCCTAAAAATTTCGATGAAAAGTCATTTGTAGATTTCCATGGAGATGTTTGTATTATTCCCCCCAATTCATTTGCCCTAGCAAGAACGGTTGAGTATTTCCGTATTCCGAGAAATGTACTTACTATTTGCGTTGGGAAAAGTACCTACGCTAGGTGCGGCATTATTGTGAACGTTACACCTTTCGAGCCTGAGTGGGAAGGTTACGTAACTTTGGAATTCTCGAACACGACGCCATTGCCGGCAAAAATATATGCAGGTGAAGGCTGTGCCCAAGTCCTTTTCTTTGAAAGTGATGAGGTATGTGAGACCTCTTACAAAGATCGTAATGGTAAATATCAGGGGCAAGTTGGTGTGACCCTACCAAAAACATAACACATCCATTTTGTATTTTTGGGGGGCTAATTGAGTGTCAATGTTCAATTTCCTACAATTGAAAGAATTTAAGTTGATAATTACCCCAATCTCATTATTTAATTCATTCTGCCGAGTATATTCATGAAACTTAAATTCCCAGTAGTAGTCATTGACGAAGACTTCCGTTCGGAAAATATTTCCGGCTCTGGAATCCGTGACCTTGCAGAATCTATTGAAAAAGAGGGCATGGAAGTATTAGGTTTGACAAGTTACGGAGATTTGACCTCATTTGCGCAGCAGGCTGCCCGGGCATCTTGTTTTATTTTGTCGATTGATGATGAAGAGTTCATTAATCCAGATCCCGAGGGGATCACAAAAATTATTGAAGAAATCCGTTTGTTTGTAAAAGCAGTGCGTAAGCGTAACGAAGACATTCCGATCTTTCTTTATGGAGAGACAAAGACCTCACGCCATATACCCAACGATATTCTTCGCGAGTTACATGGCTTTATCCATATGAATGAAGACACTCCGGAGTTTGTTGCACGGCATATTATTCGAGAAGCAAAAGTATATTTAGACTCATTAGCACCACCGTTTTTTAAATCCTTAATTCACTATGCATCCGAAGGTTCATATTCTTGGCACTGCCCAGGGCACTCAGGAGGTGTTGCATTTCTGAAAAGTCCAGTTGGGCAAATTTTCCATCAATTCTTTGGTGAAAATATGTTGCGTGCTGACGTTTGCAACGCCGTAGAAGAGCTTGGGCAATTGCTCGACCATACCGGTCCTGTTGCGGCGAGTGAGCGAAACGCAGCGAGGATATTTGGCGTTGACCATTTATATTTTGTTACCAACGGCACTTCCACGTCCAACAAGATTGTTTGGCATTCAACCGTTGCACCAGGTGATGTAGTGATTGTTGATCGTAATTGTCATAAATCAGTACTGCACTCCATTATGATGATGGGTGCAATACCTGTATTTTTAATGCCAACAAGAAATAACTTTGGCATTATAGGACCTATTCCTAAAGAAGAATTTGAATGGGCGAATATTCAGAAGAAAATCGACAACAACCCATTCATTAAAGATAAAAACGTCATGCCACGTGTATTGACGATTACCCAAAGCACATATGATGGCGTCATTTATAACGTTGAAATGATTAAAGAGATGTTAGATGGTAAGGTTGATTCATTGCATTTTGATGAAGCATGGCTGCCACATGCCACCTTCCACGATTTTTATAAAAATATGCACGCTGTTGGAAGAGACCGGGCGCGGCCACAAAAAAGTTTAGTTTTTGCTACGCAATCAACGCACAAATTATTGGCTGGAATATCACAAGCATCTCAAATATTAGTGCAGGATTCAGAAGAACGAAAACTAGACCCAACCTGTTTTAATGAGTCGTATTTGATGCATACCTCAACTAGTCCTCAATACGCAATCATTGCTTCTTGTGACGTGGCTGCGGCCATGATGGAGCCGCCCGGCGGAACGTCATTAGTTGAAGAATCGATTGCAGAGGCAATTGATTTTAGAAGAGCGATGTTGAAGGTTGATCAAGAGTATGGCCATGATTGGTGGTTTAAGGTTTGGGGACCAGATCATTTGGCTGATTCAGGCATTGGAGAACAAAACGATTGGGTGCTACATTCCAATGATACTTGGCATAACTTTGGCAATTTGGCTGAAGGATTTAATATGCTCGACCCAATCAAGGCCACAATTGTTACTCCCGGAATCGATATTGAAGGTAATTTTGGTGAAGAAGGTATACCTGCGAGTATTGTGACTAAGTACTTAGCGGAGCACGGTGTGATCGTTGAAAAAACTGGCCTGTATTCGTTCTTCATTATGTTCACCATCGGAATTACTAAAGGGCGCTGGAATACCTTAGTGGCAGAGTTGCAGCAGTTTAAAGACCATTATGATAAAAACATGCCATTGTGGCGAGTCTTACCTGAATTTGCTAATAAGTATCCGCAATATGAGCGCATGGGACTCAAAGACATTGCCAACATGATCCATGCTTTTTATAGAGATCATGATGTGGCGAAGATGACAACCGAGATGTATTTGTCAGACATGATTCCAGCGATGCCACCATCTGAAGCATTTGCAAAAATGGCGCACCGTGATATCGAGCGAGTCAGCATTGACGACTTAGAGAACCGAATCACAGCGATGTTGGTAACCCCTTACCCACCGGGAATCCCTTTGTTAATTCCAGGTGAGCGCTTTAATAAAAGGATTGTGGATTATTTGAGATTTGCACGGGACTTCAACGAGAAGTTTCCTGGCTTTGAAACAGACATACATGGCTTAGTGAAAGAAGAACACCAAGGTCGTAAAGCCTATTATGTTGATTGTGTCAAAAGCACATAGAACTAGCTCGAGGTAATACTTGCCCGCACTTTTATAATGGCTTCTAAAACGCGGGCAGGGGCAGTGCCACCAGGATGGTTTCTGGACTGGACAGAGCCTTCCAGAGTCAAAACTTGGAAGACATCGTCGCCCATCATTGCATCGTCCTGAATATGACAAGCTTGTTTAAGATCTGCCAGGTTTAACTCAGACAAATCGACATTTTTACTAGCACACACCTTGACCGCATTCGCAACTGCCTCATGCGCGTCTCTAAAAGCCATACCTTTCTTGACCAAATAATCCGCTAAATCTGTAGCAGTAGCAAAGCCTTTTTGCACCGCCTGACGCATAGCGATTTCATTAAACGTAATATGGGGCACCATATCTGAAAAGATGCGTAGCGTATCAATTAAGGTGTCTACCGAGTCAAACAAAGGTTCTTTATCTTCTTGATTATCTTTGTTGTAGGCAAGCGCTTGACCCTTCATGAGGGTTAACAGGCTCACCAAATTACCATTCACACGACCCGTTTTTCCCCTGGCAAGTTCTGGAACATCGGGATTTTTCTTTTGCGGCATGATAGAGCTACCTGTGCAAAAGCGATCAGGTAGTTGGATAAAGCCAAACTGGGGACTCATCCAAAGAACTAACTCTTCAGAAAAACGCGAGATATGCGTCATGACAAGGCTTGCGCAAGCGCAGAACTCAATGGCAAAATCCCTATCGGAGACCGCATCTAAGGAGTTTTCGCAAATACCATCGAACCCTAACAACTCCGCAACGCGTTGGCGATTAATTGGGTAGCTAGTGCCAGCTAGTGCAGCTGACCCTAAAGGCAAGTAATTAAGTCTCTTTCTGCAATCCTGCAGTCGAGAAACATCCCTGCCAAGCATTTCTACATAAGCCATCAGATGGTGACCTACAGTAATGGGTTGTGCCACTTGAAGATGCGTAAAGCCCGGCATAATCATGTGCGCATATTTTTCCGCAAGAGAGCAAAAGCCAAGACGCAGATTTTGGAGCTGCAAGATAGATTGATCAATACCTTCTCTTAGCCATAGGCGAATATCAGTGGCCACTTGATCATTTCTAGAGCGCGCAGTATGGAGGCGTTTACCAGCATCACCAATTAAATGGGTTAATCTAGCTTCAATATTTAAATGAACATCTTCAAGAGCTAATTGCCAAGTAAAATGACCTTGTTGGATTTCTTCAAGAATCTGTTGTAAGCCTGAGCGTATTTTTCCAAAATCCTCTTGGCTGATAATGTTTTGTTCACCGAGCATTTGAGCGTGAGCTAAAGAGCCTTGAATATCTACTTGTGCCATGCGGTAATCAAAACCGATGGAAGCGGTATAGCGTTGAACAAGTTCTGAAACGGGTTCAGAAAAGCGTGCAGACCACGCTTGTGATTTATTATCGAGAGAATTATTGGATGATGACATGAATATAAGTGTAATGCCCCCAGAGAGGTTAGTCATTGCTTCTCGTGAAAGTAGGCTTGCGATGTGGCAAGCAAAACACGTTCAAGCTCTATTAAAGGGATTATATCCACATTGTGAAATATCGATCCTCGGGATGACCACCCGTGGGGATCAAATTTTAGATAAAAGCTTGTCTAAAATTGGTGGTAAGGGACTTTTTATCAAAGAGTTAGAAAATGCTTTATTAGAAGGAAAGGCTGATCTAGCGGTACATTCCCTCAAAGATGTACCAATGGAAATGCCTGACGGGTTCGAGTTAACTGCCATTTTGGAGCGCGAAGACCCCTTAGACGCATTTGTATCGAATCAATACGACTCCTTAAAGCAAATGCCAAAAGGTGCAAAACTTGGCACATCGAGTTTACGAAGAGAAGCACAAATAAAGAAAAAATTTCCCGACATCAACATTGTGCCGCTCAGAGGGAATCTAGATACGCGTTTGGCAAAATTAGATCGCGGCGAATTTGATGCGATGATTTTAGCCACGGCAGGCCTTACCCGGTTGGACCTCACCCATAGGATTAAAGCGAGTATTCCACCTGAAGAATGCTTACCTGCAGCAGGACAGGGCGCACTTGGTATTGAAATTTTGTCTCAAAATATAGAGCTAGCTGGTTTTTTAGCGCCATTAAGAGACATACTTGCCACCTATCAAGTGAGCGCAGAGCGTCAAGTATCTCGGCGCTTAGGAGGATCATGTGAAATTCCGATTGCGGCTTACGCCACCTGGGACAGCTATCAAACGACACTGCACTTAAAGGCACTGGTATCCAATATCGATGGTAGTCAGACGGTAGCAGCGCAGGCGAGTGCTTTGATTACGCACTTTGGGCAGGCAATTGACCTGGGTAATGTGGTGGCAGATGCGTTAATTAGGGATGGCGCGGAACATTTAATCGCATCCTTAGGAAATTAAATTGAAAAAATCACCATTTACTAGAGTCGTTATTACAAGACCACAGGTTCAGAGCCAGAAACTAAGTAATCGACTGACCAAAGTTTTTTTAGAGCAGGGCGTCGATCTGCCCGTCATCACACTCCCTTTATTAGAGATAGTGCCTATCGATAGCCAAGAATTAGCCAGTGCCCTGCACCATGCACTTGATCAAACAGAGTGGGTGAGTTTTGTTAGCCCCAATGCATTTCTTATGTGTGATCAATTATTAAAAAAATTCGGTTGGACATGGCCCAAGCATCTCAGCATTGCAGTGGTGGGAGGCGGAAGTGAACAAAGTATCCTAGATTCGGGTATTGAATATGCACAAATCATTAAGCCTCAAGATACAGGCTCTTGGGACTCAGAAGGCCTGTGGGAAGCATTGCTCGCAGGTCAACCAGATTGGACTAATCGCCGTATGGTCATGATTCATGGTGAGGGGGGTAGAAACTTCTTATCAGAGCACCTCAAAGATGCTGGGGCAGTGATTGACGAATTTGCAGTATATCGTCGGCAGGGACTATCCAAAGAGGACATTGCTTGGAAGAGCATTAATCCTTCAGAGCACTCCGTCTGGGTCTTTAATTCTTCGCAGGCTGGAGATGTATTAATTAAGCGATTAAGAGAGTTTGAGATGGCGGAACAATTTTTACAAAACGAAACGGCGATTGTTTCACACCCACGTATTTTAGAAAAAATACAAGAGATTGGTTTTGGTGAAGTCCTGATGATTGAACCGGGAGACGAGCAACTCATCAAAACCTTGCTACACATTTTAAAAACGGCATTATGATGTAATTTAATTGAAAAGAACTTCAGGGTATGACTGAACAAAACAATAAAGCGTTAGATTCAACTTCAATACAAACCGCTAAGCACAGTAATCGATGGGGATATGGTATCGCCATCATTGTGCTGATGTGCTTATTCATTTGGTTTGGTATTCGCATCAATGCGCTTACACAACAGACCAATCAAATACAAGAAGTTACTAAAACAAATAGTCAGCAACTGATCAACTTCAATCAAATTTTAGGGCGTGCATTAGATGTTCAGGCAGAAAATAGCCCTCCATCACCGATTGATATCAAGATAACACTTGAGATATTTGAAAAGTTAAATAGTTTAAATGCTCAAGTTGAGTTATTGCCCATCAAGCCCCAAGAGCAAAATCCAGTTCAAGTGAATACTCGAGCGCCGACATCAAATACAATTAATCCTGCAGTCAATGCAGAAATGAGGTGGTGGTCTAAGGTGGGGCAGTATGTTTGGAATCCCCTCACTAATTACTTGACCAATCTGATTAAGATTCAGACATTGGATTCTAATCTGGAGTATTTGGCAATGTCGCCAGCAAGTCAAAACGCCGTTCGAGAAGAATTGGGGATACGAATATTGACTGCAAGAGCTTTACTATTAAGTGGGCTTATTTCACAAACGAGTAAAGAGATATCGCAGGTGAAGAAAATCGTTGAGAAAAATTTCTTACCCAATGATGGCAGTACACAAAAGACATTAGATGATATTCAGATTGTATTAGCGCATTTGCACGAATTAGAAAAAAAGAATGCGCAATTAGTATTACCAGCAGGCGATAAAAAATAATGAGATTGATTATTTGGTTAGCTATATTGGCTACGAGTGCCTTCATAGTGGCATGGTTGTTTGACAACAATCATGGTCATGTCACGATGTATTGGCAATCCTTGCGCATTGATTTATCAATGAATCTTTTCATGATTCTTAGCGGCATTGGCTTTTTTATCGTTTTTTATTTTTTCAAAATACTGTCTTTGCTGATAGAGTTGCCAACGCGAGCAAAGCAGTATCGCGTGAAGCAACAAGAATTGAAGGCTTATCATGAGCTGCAAGATGCTATTGAGCATTTATTTGCAGGTCGGTATGCCAAATCCTTAAAGTCAGCAGAGTTGGCTATGCATTATGACGGAACTGCGCAGGTGAGTTATATGGTAGCAGCCCAAGCTAGCCATCAAATGAAGCAGTATGATGACCGTGATGCGTGGCTCGAAAAAATAGACAAAGACTCTAATCAAACAACTAAAGCGATTCTTAATGCTCAAATGTTGATTGATCAACGCAAGGCCAGTGAAGCACTTTTAAGTCTAGGCACCATTCAAAAAAGTGGCGCACGCCAATTTTTAGTTCAAGCATTAGCCATGAGAGCACATCAAATTTTGCAACAATGGCCACAAATGTTGCGCATTGCAAATAGCTTATTAAAGAAAAATTATTTACCACCCGCCCTAGGAAAAGCTCGAATACATGAAGCGTTAACCCAATGGATAAAGAGCGGCCGTATTTCCCAAGAAGAGTTATTACAGCAATGGAATGAATTCGACCAAGAGGCCAAAAAAAATCCGCAGTGGTTAAAACTATTTGCGCAAGGATTTTTAGCCGTGGGTAATTCAGCATTCGCAAAAAAAATTCTCGATCAAGCTCTTGATATAGGGGCAAATGATGAATTATTAGGTATATATCCCCAATGTACTACCCACCCCCTTGCCAACACCGCCAGTGTTTCATTGATTCAAAAGATTGAAGGCTGGTTAAGTAATGAGCCTGCGCATCCGGCACTATATCTTGCGTTAGGACAGTTGTGCCAGCACAATCAATTATGGGGTAAAGCATTGCTCAGTATGCAAAGGGTTATAGATTCACCAAGGGCAAATGTAAAAATGAAGGTATTGGCTCATACGGGCATGATGAGAATATATGAAGTAATCGAAGATCATGAAAAAAGCGCAATACATCAAAAAGAAGTATTGCGCTTGTATTTAGAGTCTTACCCGGTTATTTAACGCGGCTTAAACCCTGTTTTATTAAAAGGTTTGGCGGCCCTATCGCGACCAGCAAAGCCCTCACCCCTTGGTTTAGTAAAGCGCTGTTCAGATGCATTTGCATGTGCCTTGGGTTTGGCAGGAAACTCTCCAAAAGGTTTGGCCGGGCTCTTTGAAAAACTCTCTGTCTTAGGGCCAGTCCGTCTTGCATCACTACGTTGTCCTTTGCCATACTTACTATCTTTAGATTCACTAGAGGTATGACTTGCATCAGCAGGCGGACGAGGTCTATCGCTTGCCTCAGCAGGACGACGAGGTCTATCGCTTGCATCAGCTGGAGGACGAGGTCTATCGCTTGCAAAACTATTACGCGATTCGTTATTTGAAAAACTATTAGAGCTATTAGAGCGGCTTGGTGCACGACCACGACCACCGCCGCCACCGCCACTACGGTCTGAGCGTCCACCACCGCCACTGCGATCTGATCGCCCACCACCGCCAGAACGACCGCCTGGACGTGGTCCTGATTCGGCTTTCTTTTGCGGTTCAAGACCAGGGATAATCGAAGGGGCTAATGTATTTTGTGTAAAACGCTCGATACCACGAATTTTTACACGCTCACTATGAAGAGCAATCGTGATAGCAATACCAGAGCGACCTGCTCGACCAGTTCTACCGATGCGATGTGTATAGTCTTCGGGTTTCATTGGTAAGCCAAAGTTAATCACATGGCTAATCGTAGGAACGTCGATACCTCTAGCAGCAACATCCGTTGCA
>CANFUO010000088.1 GCA_947450225.1 Burkholderiaceae bacterium
CCATTGAGTAGAGTCAAGAAATCTTTATCACCACTTGCGGGGTGGGGATCAGTAAAAAGACGATCGTAGATACGTAACTCGGCACTGACTGCATGAGGAGCGCTTATCCAATGGATATTGCCCTTTACTTTATAGTCTGCCGATCCTGGTGTACCGCTTTTGCTATCAGGGAAGTAGTTAACCCTCACGGCAATCGTGTTGCCGTCCTCATCGACGTCATAGCCAGTGCATTCGACCACAAAACCATAGCGAAGTCGAACCCTACTTCCAGGTTGACCATCTTTGGGTGGGAACAGCCTAAAAAAACCTTTTGGAGGGTCTGTCATAAAGTCATCAGACTCTATCCATAATTCCTTCGTGAGGGCGAAGTCTCTGCGGCCCCAATCTTCATGATGAGGGTGTTTAGGCGCAGAGCACCATTCTAATTCCTCATTAAAATTATCAATAATCAGCTTGAGTGGAGAAAGTACAGCGGTACCACGCTCTACCTTAGGATCGAGATCATCACGAAGAGCTTGCTCTAAAACGCTCATATCAATCCAGCTATCCGCTTTAGAAACCCCAATCCGATCGCAAAATAATTGCAAAGACTCAGGGGTATAGCCTCTCCTTCGAAGACCAACGATGGTTGGCATACGCGGATCATCCCAGCCATCAACATAGTTCTCTTGAACGAGCTGCAATAACTTACGTTTACTAGTTAAGGTATACGTTAAATTGAGTCGGGCGAACTCATATTGATGAGGGAGTGGGGCTTTAAGGGCGCCAGCCTGATGGAGTTCATTCAGAATCCACTCATACAGAGGACGATTATTCTCAAACTCTAAAGTACAAATAGAGTGGGTAATATTTTCTAGGGCATCTGAGATGCAGTGCGTAAAGTCATATAAGGGATAAATACACCATGTAGTCCCAGTGCGGTGATGGTGAGCGTGCCTGATACGATAAATTACAGGGTCACGCATCACTAAATTAGGGTGAGTCATATCAATCTTTAGACGAAGAACATGCTCTCCATCTTTAAACTCACCGGAGCGCATCCTCTCGAACAGAGCTAAATTTTCTGAAACCTCACGATTGCGAAATGGGCTAGGAGATCCGACCTGAGTAAAGTTACCCCTATTTTTTTGGATATCCTCAGCACTTTGACTATCCACATAGGCTTTGCCAGAAGAAATTAATATTTTTGCAAACGCAAACAGGGTATCAAAATAATCGCTTGCGTAAAACTGAAATTCTTGACCATTGTGATGCCAATCAAACCCAAGCCAGGAGACCGCATCAAGAATACTGTCTACGTATTCAGTCTCTTCTTTCGCTGGATTGGTATCATCAAAGCGCATATGGCACCTAGCACCGTTAGTTAGGTGAGCATAATCTTTGGCTAAACCAAAATTTAAGCAGATACTCTTGGCGTGACCAATATGAAGGTAACCATTGGGCTCTGGAGGGAACCTTGTAATCACAGAGGGGAGAGCGTTGCCATTGCTATCTAAGCGATTAGCATAGGTTGCATGAGCGCAGTCAGAATCAATAATCTGCCGTAAAAAGTTAGAAACCTCGGTTTGCGCCGAGGTTTCTTGTGAGTTTTTTATTTCTTTTGCCATAGACACATATTGTAATGTGCCTTGAAGAATTTACATCATTCTTCCACGAAAGCTTCCTCACGCGTCTTCTTGAATGCTGGAATCATTACGATAAAGACCAAGAATAGTGAGGCCGCTAATAAGCATCCAGATAAAGGACGTGTCACAAATACTGTGAAATCTCCACGTGATAACAAGAGGGCACGACGGAAATTTTCTTCCATCATAGGTCCTAAAACGAAACCTAATAATAATGGAGGAGCTTCACATTTGAACTTCATGAACACATATCCAATAATGCCGTATATAGCAGTTAGATAAATATCAAAAACCGTATTGTTAACAGAGTAAACACCAATACAACAGAAAACCAAAATCGCTGGATACATATGACGATAAGGAATCGTTAATAATTTAACCCAAACACCAATCATTGGTAGGTTAAGAATAATTAACATAAAGTTACCAATCCACATTGAGGCAATCAAACCCCAGAACAGCGCTGGATTGCTTGTCATTACTTGAGGACCAGGCTGAATGTTATGAATAGTCATCGCACCAACCATTAAGGCCATCACAGCATTAGGAGGTATACCTAAAGTTAAGAGTGGAATAAACGATGTTTGAGCAGCAGCATTATTCGCGCTCTCTGGGGCAGCCACACCCTCAATAGCACCTTTACCGAACTCATGACCATACTTAGAAACCTTCTTCTCTAGAGAGTAAGCACCGAAAGACGCAAGAGCGGCACCACCACCAGGCAGAATACCTAAGATAGAGCCTAAAAGTGTGCCACGAAGAATCGGACCAACCATACGCTTAAAATCTTCTTTTTTAGGCCATAAATTGGTCACTTTACTTAAGAAAGTTTCGCGATGTTCTTTTTGCTCTAAGTTAGCCATAATTTCAGCAAAACCGAAAACACCCATTGCCACAACAACGAAGCCTAGACCATCGGTTAATTGTGGAATATCGAAAGCGTATCTAGACGTACCTGAGTTCACATCGGTACCGACTAAGCCCATTAAAAGGCCTAATACAATCATTGCAATCGCTTTGATTAAAGAGCCCGATGCCAACACGACGGCACCAATAAGACCTAGAACCATGAGTGAGAAGTATTCGGCAGGACCAAATTTAAACGCCAACTCAGATAAAGGCGCCGCGAAGGCTGCCAAAACTAAAGTCGCCACACAACCAGCAAAGAATGAACCTACACCAGCTGTAAACAAGGCAACACCGGCTCGGCCTTTTCGGGCCATCTGGTATCCGTCAATTGCGGTCACCACCGAGGAAGACTCGCCAGGAATATTAATCAAAATCGCCGTTGTTGAGCCACCATATTGGGCACCGTAATAAATACCCGCGAGCATAATTAAAGCAGCAATTGGAGGCAGCGCATAGGTAGCAGGAAGAAGCATCGCAATTGTTGCGATAGGGCCAAGACCAGGCAAAACACCAATCAATGTTCCCAGTACGCAACCAATAAAGCAATAAAGAAGATTTTGTAATGTGAAGGCAGTTGCAAAGCCTAGGGAGAGATTACTTAACAGATCCATTGGGTAGGTCTTTCTTTAAATTTGTATTTTGTAGGAATGGATAGAACGATTAGTTCGTTAAAAATGGTGGCCATACAGGGAACTGTAATTTTAGGAACCATACAAAAGCCGCATAAGCAATAACAATCAAAATGATTGCGTTGATTAAGGTTTGTTTCCAATGGAACTCATGGCTCGCCATTGCAGATACGAAAACTAACACCATAATGGATAAGACCACTCCAATATATTGAAGAAGGATTGCAAACAAGAGAACCGAACCAGTCACCCATAAAACAGACTTCCAATCCCAAGCCGCTAAACCATCTTCTTCGCTACTTGAAGCGAGAGATCTAAGTAAAACAAAAAGCCCTAGCAAACAAAGAACCACACCTAGCCAAAATGGAAAGTACCCTGACCCCATTTTTGCGGCGGTTCCCATTTGATAGCCCCTTGCAAGAATTGCAAAAAAAGCGCCAAAAGCAATAAACATTAAACCTGCAGCAAAATCTGGTTTATTTCTGATTTTCAATTCGAACTCCTAAATAATAGTTGTTACAACGATGTGTGATTGTAGGTTGAAATTTGAATTCAGACTCCTAGGGTTTCCCCTTATCATGTGATTAAACCACGAATTGGACGTGAGTTTTTTGAGTTTTGCACCGAAATGAGATAATAAAACCTATGAAAGTTAATGAAATTAGACAAAGTTATTTAGATTTTTTTGCCTCTAAAGGGCATCAGATCGTGGCCTCGAGTGCAGTAGTGCCTGGAGATGACCCCACGCTTCTCTTTACAAATGCTGGCATGAATCAATTTAAAGACGTATTTTTAGGCTTTGATAAGCGTCCTTATTCGCGAGCCACCACGGCCCAGAAGTGCATTCGCGCTGGTGGCAAGCACAATGACTTAGATAATGTCGGATATACCGCAAGACATCACACTTTTTTTGAGATGTTAGGTAACTTCTCTTTTGGAGATTACTTTAAAGAAGATGCTATCCAATATGCGTGGGAGTTATTGACGGATGTTTTTAAATTACCTAAAGAAAAGCTGCTAGTCACGGTTTACCAAGACGATGAAGAAGCGTATGAAATCTGGACTAAAAAAATAGGCATTCCTCCTGAGCGGGTTATTCGTATTGGTGATAACAAAGGTGCGAGGTATGCATCGGATAATTTTTGGATGATGGGCGATACAGGACCATGTGGTCCATGTACAGAGATTTTTTATGATCACGGTGAAGATATTCCTGGGGGACCCCCAGGAAGCCCTGATGAAGATGGCGATCGTTTTATTGAGATCTGGAACAACGTCTTCATGCAGTTTAATCGTGACGAACAAGGGGTCATGCATCCATTGCCGAAAAAAAGTGTAGATACAGGCATGGGTTTAGAGCGTATTTCGGCGGTATTGCAGCATGTACACTCTAATTACGAAATTGATCTATTTGTACATTTAATCGATGCCGCAAAGATCAGCGTAGAAGCATCTGGAGGACAATCAGTTGATATCCAAAGTCCTTCGCTTAAAGTGATTGCCGATCATATTCGGGCTTGTAGTTTTACGGTCCTTGATGGCGTCATCCCTGGCAATGCTGGCAGAGGATATGTATTAAGGCGTATCACACGCCGTGCGATACGACATGGTTATAAGTTGGGGGCAAGAGCACCATTCTTTTATCGCATAGTTGATGCATTGGCAAAAGAAATGGGTCAGGCTTATCCTGACCTCATCACGCAAAAAGAAAAAATAACAGAAGTACTTAAGCAAGAAGAAGAACGTTTTTTCCAAACGATTGCAAATGGCATGGAAATTTTAGAGCAAGCCCTATCTGATCTTTCTAAGAGTCATGATGGCGCCACTTTAGATGGAGCGATCGCCTTTAAATTGCATGATACATTTGGCTTCCCACTTGATTTAACTGCCGACGTATGTCGAGAGAGAAATGTTCAAGTTGATGACGCGGGATTTAATGCCGCGATGGATCAGCAGCGCAACCTAGCAAGAGCCGCCGGTAAATTTAAAATGGCTCAGGGATTGGAATATAAAGGTGTACCTACGCAATTTTTAGGGTATGAGCATTTGAGCTTAGAGCAAGCCAAAGTTCAAGCGATTTATATCGATGGCAGTCAAGTTTCAGAGTTAAAAAGTGGTGAAGATGCTGTCATTGTGTTAGATCAGACTCCATTTTATGCAGAGTCTGGTGGTCAAGTTGGCGACAAAGGTGAGTTACGCAATCAAATAGCTCTTTTTCAAGTTGATGACACGATGAAGATTCAATCTGACGTTTTTGGACATCAAGGAACGATGCTTGAGGGAAATTTAAAAGTTGGTGATCTCCTGCACCCTAAAGTAGATCAAGTCAGTCGATCTGCAATTACACGTAATCATAGCGCTACGCATTTAATGCATAAAGCATTGAGAGAGGTTTTGGGGCCTCATGTTCAGCAAAAAGGATCATTAGTAGATCATGAAAAGACCCGTTTTGACTTTACCCATAACTTGCCGGTTACGCGAGAAGAAATGGAAAAGATTGAGCAACTTGTCAATACAGAGATTTTACAAAATACCGCAAGCTCCGCAAAATCCATGAGTATTGACGATGCGCAAAAAACCGGCGCCATGATGTTATTTGGAGAAAAATACGGAGATGTTGTCAGAGTTTTAGAGATCGGTAGTTCCAAAGAGTTGTGCGGAGGTACGCATGTCCAGAGAACTGGCGATATAGGGTTATTTAAACTCGTGACTGAAAGCGGTGTGGCGTCAGGAATACGTCGTATTGAGGCGATTAGTGGTCACAATGCCATCCAAAAAGTACAAAAGTTAGATAGTCAAATGATTCAGATTGCGGCCTCACTGAAAACTAACCCCGACGAGTTGCCGCATCGTATTGCACAATTGCAAGATCACGTGAAGGCATTAGAAAAAGACCTTGAGCGAATCAAGTCTAAAATGGCGGCTAGTCAAGGTGAAGAACTTTTATCTCAAGTTACATTGATTAATAATACAAATACCTTGGTGGCGCGACTCGATGGTGCAGATGTTAAAGCCTTAAGAGAAACCTTAGATCAAGTCAAAAATAAACTACATTCCGGAGTGATTGTGCTCGCTACGATACAAGATAGCAAGGTGCAAATAGTGGCTGGAGTTACTAGTGATTTAATCGGCAAAGTAAAAGCCGGGGACCTTGTTAATTTTGTGGCAACACAAGTTGGGGGCAAGGGCGGTGGTAAGCCCGACATGGCTATGGCAGGAGGGACTTTGCCGCAAAACCTGCCTGCCGCATTAGCAAGCGTAAATTCATGGTTACAGGAGCGTTTATGATTCCAGAGCAAATTGATAAAGAATTAGATTGTATTGGGATGATTTGCCCACTACCGGTATTAAGGACTAAAAAAGCCCTAGCCGATATGTTAACGGGGCAAGTTTTAAAAATTAGAGCAACTGATCGAGGTGCAGAGCATGACATCCCGATGTTTGCAAAACAAACCGGCAATGAGTTAATGGCTTCTGAACAAAATGATGATGTTTTTGTTTTTTATTTAAAGCGCCGATAAGTCTTACCTAGTTTTTAAAAACTCAGCAAACTCAGCACCAACCTCAGGGTGATTTAAGGCAAATTCTACGGTTGCCTTTAAATACCCCAGTTTGCTACCGCAGTCATAACGAATACCTTCATATTCATAGGCAAGTACTTGTTCTTTTTGAATGAGTGATTGGATAGCATCAGTTAATTGATATTCACCGCCGGCCCCAGGAGATAAGTTTTTAATATGACTAAAAATATTTGCTGTTAAAACATATCTACCAACAACACCCATGTTAGATGGTGCAAGTTCAGGAGCTGGTTTTTCAACAATGCCTGAAAGTTTATAAATGTTCTCATCCCATTTTTTTCCATCAATCACACCATAAGAGCGACTCTGCTCCTTGGCGATTTTTTCAACACCGATGATGGAGCAGCGATAGTGATTAAAAAGTTCAATCATTTGATCTAGGACAGGCCTCTTTCCCGTCAGGAGGTCATCTGCCAATATGACAGCAAAGGGGTCATCGCCGACCAATTTTTCAGCACATAAGATCGCATGTCCAAGGCCTAAGGCTTCAGCCTGTCGAACATAAACACAATCGACATGGCTTGGTTTGATATTTTGAACAATTTCTAATAAATCTTTTTTGTTTTTTTGCTCAAGTTCATTTTCCAGTTCATAGGCTTTATCAAAGTGATCTTCGATGGCCCGCTTTGAGCGACCAGTCACAAAAATAAGTTCAGTAATACCCGAAGCAATCGCTTCCTCAACCGCGTATTGAATTAATGGCTTATCAACAACCGTGAGCATTTCTTTTGGCATTGCTTTGGTTGCCGGTAAAAAGCGAGTACCTAGACCTGCTACTGGAAATACAGCTTTAAAGACATTAGTGTTCATAATTTATTTTGATTGAAGTCGTTCTAATTGAGTACGTAATTTATCTAACAGGGTATTGAATTCATTTAAACGCTTATTTTCTTGTGCAACCACTTCGGGTGGGGCGCGATCCACAAAGCTTGGATTGCTAAGTTTTGCTGTTGCTTTCATTATTTCTGATTCTAAACGAGAAATTTCTTTACCTAGCCTTATTCGTTCAGCAGCAATATCCACCTCAACCTCAAGCAGCAATCGTGTTTCACCCACAAGCACAACAGGCGCACTTACGGCTTTTTCATCAATCATTACCCCACTGTTGTCAACAATCACTTTTGATAGTTTTGCAAGACTTAATAAGTAAGGACTATAAGCAGTTAACTCCTCAGAGTTTCCTTGGATGATTAGAGGAACTTTCGTTGCCGGTGAAATTTGCATCTCGCCTCTTAAGTTTCTACAGGCGTCAATGAGTAATTTTAATTTTTTAACCCAGGCCTCACTTGCCTCATCAATTTTTTCTGGTTGAGACTTCGGGTAGTTTTGAAGCGCAATCGATTGCTTCGGACAATTGGCAAGATCTTTACCTGATTTTGGAGCAACAGTTTGCCAAAGTTCTTCCGTGATGAAAGGAATAAGAGGGTGGGCGAGGCGCAAAATCGTTTCAAGAACGCGTAGTAGAGTTCTTCGCGTCGCTCTTTGTTGGGCGGCTGTACCTTGTTGTAATTGCACTTTTGCGAGCTCAAGATACCAGTCACAATACTCATCCCAAACAAATTGATACAAAGATGCCGCGATCAGGTCAAAACGATATTCAGAAAAGCCTCGATTGACGTCAGCTTCAACTCTTTGAAGTTCGGAGACTATCCACCGGTCAGCATGTGAGAAATCCAAATAACCATCGGGCCCACAATCTCCAGGGCAAGGTGCAATACCATTTTCCTCATCTGTACCTGGGCAGTTCATCAGAACAAATCGAGTCGCATTCCATAACTTATTACAGAAATTTCGGTAACCCTCACAGCGTTTTTGATCAAAATTAATGTTTCTGCCTAAAGTAGCCATTGAAGCAAATGTAAAACGCAGCGCATCGGTTCCAAAAGCAGGGATTCCATCAGGGAATTCTTTTTTTGTTTTTTTCGTAATGGATTGAGCTTGCTTTGGATTCATTAAGCCTTGAGTTCTTTTTTGGAGAAGATC
>CANFUO010000089.1 GCA_947450225.1 Burkholderiaceae bacterium
CCAGTCAATGATCTAACCCACCTGATCAACGCTATTGAGTACCAATCCGTTTTAGTGGTTCACCCATCCTTACCCGTTAAGAATTTAGCAGAATTAGTTGCCTACGGACGAGCAAATCCAGGTAAATTAACTTTTGGAAGTGGTGGTGGTGGCTCAAGTATTCACTTTACAACTTCTGCGTTTCTTAGCTTAACCGGAATTAAAGCCCTACATGTTCCTTATAAATCGAGTGGACCTGCGATGCTTGGATTGTTGGGTGGTGAAGTAAGTATGTTGATGCCGGACCTGGGCGACATTAAATCCCATGTGGTCACCAACCAAGTTATTGGTTTAGCTATTTCAGGAACAACACGGGCTAAGGTCTTGCCAAATGTCCCAACATTTTCTGAGACAGGTGTGCCGGAACTTAAGAACTGGAATTACACGGGCTGGATTGGTGTTGTCGCACCTAGTGGCATACCTAAAGATGTTTCAGCTAAATTACAAGCTGCATTACAAGCCAGTATGAAAGCTCCCGCAGTTAAAGAGTCTTTCGATAACATTGGTTTTAAAATTGTTGCAATTCCTGGAGATGAGTTTAAAAAGCAAATTCAGGACGGTTTAGAAATTAACCGAAAAATTGCAAAAGAAGGCAACATCACTAAGTAGAGGTCGCGTAGGCGCCTGCTTTTTTCAAAATTTCAAAGAGACGTGGTGGCGTCATTGGTGCTTGAGTTAGAAAAATACCAGTATCCGAGATGGCATCCTCGATAGCAGCCACAATCGCTGCGGCAGCCGGAATTGTGCCACCCTCCCCAGCGCCTTTAACGCCGAGAGGATTCAGTGGAGAAGGTGAATTGAGGTGATACATCTCGGCTTTAGGAACATCGGTTGCCATTGGCAATAAATACTCACCAAAATTTGTCGTGATAGGTTGGGCTTGATCGTCGTACTGCATATCTTCTAAAGTTGAATTACCAATGCCATGAGCAATCGATCCCTGTACCTGACCATCTACCAATAATGGATTAATCAGATTACCACTGTCATGCGTCATGACATATTTCACAATATTGATTTGGCATGTATCACGATCAAGCTCTATTTCAACCGCAGCAGTACCATTGCAGTATGCAGATTGAGAAGGTGCAAAATATTCAGTAGACTCCAGGCCGTTAGTTACACCTTCTGGAAATGAAAAACCAGGCATCCCTTGAGAGACGCGCGCCAATTCAGCAAAAGATTTCTTTTTTGAAGGGTTATCAATGGTGATGGCATGACCATCTAATAACTGAATATTATCGACACGGGTTTGCATTAAAAATGCCGCCAAGCCCTTAACCTTTTCCGCTACTTTTTGAGAGGCTAAGAAAACGGAATTTCCCGCATTGACAGTTACTCGGCTTGCGAAAGTGCCAATACCCATCGAGATGGCATTTGTATCAGCGGTAATGACATCAATCATTTCAAGAGGAACTTGAAGTTGGTCAGCACAGATTTGCATAAAAGTAGTTTTATGGCCTTGCCCTTGTGAAGATGCTGAAGTCAAGATTGTGATACGGCCAGTTTGTTGAACGCGCACAGTAGCGCCCTCAAATGGACCAAGACCAGTACCTTCTACAAAATTAGCAATACCAATACCTAAATAACGCCCCTCTTTTAAAGCAGCAGCTTTTCTTGCGGGGAAATCATCATAAGCAATTTTTTCCAAAGCGATAGCTTGACACTGAGGATAGTCACCACTGTCGTATACCATTGGTTTTCCATCGCGATAGATGAAACCATTGTTATAAGGCATTTGTTCAGGTTGAATAAAATTGCGACGACGGATTTCGGCACGATCTAGACCTAATTGGCGAGCGGCTTTATCTAAAATACGCTCCATTGCAAACACCGCTTGTGGTCTACCGGCACCACGCACAGGCGATGTTGCATTTTTATTGGTATAAACCACCTTAAGATTGACATCAATCGCAGGAATGACATAAGGACCAGGAGTTGTTGTTACGCCGATGTAAGGGGTGATAATTCCCCAAGGAAGATAGGCGCCATTATCATGCGTCATATCTATTTTCATGGCTAGTATTTTGGCATTCGCATCAAGGGCAATCGAAATATCCCACCATTGATCGCGTTCTTGAGTTGCTGTATAAAAATGCTCACGGCGATCCTCAATCCATTTAATTGGGCGCCGCAGATCATGAGCCGCAATTGCAACCATCGCTTCTTCAGGATAAAAGATAGCTTTAGGTCCAAAGCCACCACCGACATCGTGATGAATGATACGGATAAACTCCGGATCCCATTTTAAGAGATCAATTAAATTTTTCTTCTCTAAATGCGGTGTTTGACCAGAAGACCAGATAGTTAATTGACCAGTTGCATGGTGGTATTCGGCGGCATAGCCACGCGTCTCCATTGGATGAGCAGAGCCTCGATTATTCCAGAACACTTCCTGGACAACATGAGCTGCTTGAGAAAATCCAGAATCAACCTCACCAAAATTCACATTTAATTGTGCCGCAAGGTTATTTGGAATACCACTAAAAAAAGAAGGGGAATTAGCATCAAGCGCCTTTAAGCAATCAGCCACAACCGGCAGTATCTCGTATTCCACCTCAATTAAATTACAAGCATCCTCAGCGATATAGCGATTATCTGCAACCACAAAAGCGACAGCATCACCAACACAGCAGACCTCCTTACTCACTAAAACCTCCTGCATCATCAAGTGTTTGATAGAAGGATTAGGAACCAAAATAGGCAGACGGGTTTGGGCAGACTCAGGAAGATCCTTGTGCAAATAAATTTTATGCACACCAGGTAATTGACTAGCCTTACTGATATCAATCGAAATTATTTTTGCATGACCATGAGGACTACGAACGAACGCGGAATACAGCACATTCGTGAGAGGTATATCGTCCACATATTTGCCAAGACCTTGCAAAAGTAAATGATCCTCGGTTCTTTGCATTCTTGAACCAATAAATTGGTCAGGACGTGCATTAGGTAAGAGGGAGTCTTCTTGATGGTTTTTCATACTCTTTGATCTCTTAATTTTTTAGCTGCCAGCAATGCAGCGTCAACGATTGCTTGATATCCCGTACAGCGACACAGGTTGCCAGTGATCGCTTCTCTCACTTGATCTTCCGTAGGAGAGAGATTCTCATTTAATAGTTCAGTCAAGGTTGTTAACATCCCAGGCGTACAAAAGCCACACTGAAGACCATGACATTCTTGAAAAGCTTGCTGTAGAACAGAAAGAGTGCCATCAGCATGAGCTAAACCTTCGATCGTGGTAATCTCGCATTGATCAGCTTGCACCGCAAGTGTAAGGCAAGCTCTAGCGGTATTACCATTGAGTAATACAGTACAAGCACCACAGACACCATGTTCACAACCCAAATGCGTACCCGTTAAAGATAAGTCCATACGCAAAAAATCTGCAAGAGTCCTGCGGGACTCAACTTCACGCTCATAGGTTTTACCATTTACATGAACTGTTATTCGATGAAGATCCATCATGACATCCTTTTTTTAGCGCGCTCAAATGCTTCAAGCATGGCGCGTCGAGTTAATGTTTTGGCGAGGTGACGACGATAGTCAGACGTATTCAAAGCATCTTCCATAATATTAGGCAGCTTTTCAATTTCGTCTAAGGCCATTCGAATAGCACTTTCATCGGCAATTTGATGAATTAATGCATTTTCAGTATCGAGAAGTCTGATAGGTGCCGCGTCAATACCGCAAAGAGCGATGGATATTTTCTCAATCGTTGACGCTGCACTAAGATTTACAAGTACGGCAACACCAACAATTGCGTAATCTCCGTGCCTTCTTGAGTACTCCATAAAAGACCAGCCATGGGTCTTGGGCCAAATACTTAGTTTAGCGCCGAGCATAATTTCATTAGGGGCTAAATCAGGAGTCATATACATTGCGGTCCAATTCGCAATGGGGACTTCACGTTTACCCGATTGACTTGCGACCTCAATCACACCATCTAAAGCCGCGGTAAAACAAGGTTGCTCAGAAGAAGGGTCAAGGTGGCACAAGCTGCCACCGAAAGTACCTCGGTTTCTGATTTGACGGTGACTCACAAAGGAGTAAGCCTGGGTAATTAGCGGAATGTGTTCTTGAACGAGAGCAGAAGAGTAAATCGCTTGCTGTCTTGTCATAGACCCAATATGTAATTGTTGATTCTCTATCGAGATATGACCTAATTCAGCTACTTGATTTAAATCAATGACATGATCAGGCATCACAAAACGAAAATTCATCATGGGCATTAATGATTGTCCACCCGCGATAATTTTGTAATTATCCAGTTCAGCGACAAGGTCAAGCACCTCACTTAATTGTTGAGGCCTATGATAAATAAATGAGACTGGTTTCATAATTTAATTTTAGCTTTTCTTAATAAACACACTTTTAATCCATGCGATTAAAGTTTGCCATAAAATTTGGTGAACTTGTATGGAATTATTAGCCCCGGAGGAGCCAACCAAGGGTTTAGCCTGATCGGTAGATGTGGGGGAGTCAGTCGCTATTGATTGAGATGGTTTCTCATCCACAATCATTGCAGAAAGATTTTTACCAAATTCGTTGATTAATTGTTGAGAAATTGCTTGAATCATGCCAACACCACGACCATACTGGGCAACAGACCCAGATAAGGTGACATCTGAGGTGATGTTGACTTGAGTTTGATTTGCCACCTCGAGGAGTTCGACATCAATTAATCCTTGGGCACCACCACGACCTTTTGTATCAGTACCACTAGCAGAAATTTTTGCCAAATAGTCTGGAGCATGAAGTTCAGTAAAGCCAAATTTACCTGAAAAATTAAAAGTCATAGGACCTAGTTTGACATTAAAACCTCCTTGATAGAAGCCATCGGGCAACTTGTCTCCCAAGACAGCGCCTGGAAAACAAGGGGCAGATTTCTCAATATCAGTAATGAGATCCCATACTTTATCCCTCGCAGCATTTGCCATGAAAGAGGTTTTTATAATTAATGCCATGTAAGTTTCTGAAAGAAAGTTTAAAAACGATAAATAGTTATTGCGACGCCAGAACTCCGGACAAGAGATTAGACGCGTATCGAGCGGCGATTTCAAAATCCTTGCCAGGGGCAAGATTTAAGTATTCTTTTACGGCGGATAAAGCCGCACGATCACGAGTTACTAATTTTGCAATATAGTCGTTTACCTGTTCAGTAAAGTTATCTGCTGAAAATATTTTACTGACAAAGCCATATTCGAAGGCTTGTTGAGCATCGATTTCATCAGTTGAATACACCAAATGGGCAAGTGCTTTTCTTGGCACGACATGCATGACTGCAGAAATTGCCAAAGTTGGCGGTAAATTACTTTTCATTTCCGGTAAAGAAAATCGTGCTTTTGAAGAAGCTAAGGTGATATCACATAATGTAGCAATTGCACACCCCAAACCAAATGCACCGCCATATACAGAGGAAACAAGCGGAATTTGACAAGACTTCATTGCCGCATAAACGGCTAAAAGGGGATCAGTTACTTCAGAACGAATTTGATTAGCGCTTTTCTTCGGAGGAATATTGCCAGGTTCAGGCTTATGTAATTGACGACCTTGAGAAAAATCCTCGCCTTGACCTGTCAAGTGAATCACTTTGACATCCATATTAAAACTAAAGTCATTAATCAACTGCGTCATTTCCTTGACCATGGACATTTCTAAACGATTACCGGCTTCGGGTCGATTAATGACGATACGGGCGACAGAATTTTCTACACTAACTATTAAATTACTCACAATCAAGCCTTATTCAAAATAAATATTAATCTTCAAGAGGCATACCTTTAGTTTCTGGACCAAACCAGATAGCCACTAAACCAACAATAAAAAACAAAGAAAGGGTTGCTGCCACTTTAGGAATAGAGCCCATGGAGTAGATTAAAAATCCAGCACTTAAGGGGCCAAAGCCAGTTAAAAAGCGTGCCATATTCCAGCAAAAGCCTTGCCCAGTGCCACGCACACGCGTTGGAAATAATTCAGGCAAATACGTTGCAAAAGTTCCAAAGCCACCAATCACGAAGTAACCATAGATCGGCATGAACCAAATTAGAGTGTAAATGTCATTTACTTGGGTAAATAAATAAAGGGAAGAAACTAAAGCAAGACTCCAAAAGAGGAAGTAGCATTTTCTTCTACCCAAGAAATCAGACAGCCAGATTAAACTCACATAGCCAGCAAAAGCACCAACCATCATGAGCATAAAGGCATAACTCACCATACTCACAGGATTACCTGCTTTTGCAGCAGTGGTTAATTGCATAATCCAAGTAGGTAATAAAGCTAAGCCCGCCCAACAACCCAACATGGCAGCAGAGGCAACAGTAACACCTACAATGGTGTTCTTTAAATGTGGCTTACTAAAAATGGCGGTAAATATCTTCCAATTGGATGATTGTTGGGGATCTTTATTTCTTTCCTCGCTGACACGTAACCATCTTTCAGGCTCTTTCACATAGCGACGAATAAAGATCGTCAAAAATAATGGAATAATGCCTACGCCGATAACAACGCGCCAGCCATATTGACCGAGAAGTAAATTATTAATAGCAGCCAAAAAGAATCCAACCGCAAAGGCAAGCTGCATCACTTGGATCGCGCGCGCTCTATTTTTAGCGGGCCATGTTTCAGCAATAATTGCCGCACCTGCCGCCCATTCACCACCAATGCCGATACCAGCTAAAGCTTGGAAGACTGCTAGCATTTCCCAGCTTGTTGCAAAGGCACTAAGTCCAGTAAAGAGGGCGTAAATTAAAATCGTAACACCCATAATTTTTGCACGACCATAGCGATCCGCCGCAATACCAAAAAGTACACCACCAATACCCCAAGCAAATAACTTAATCGCAATAACAAGGCTACCTATTTTTGCGATTTCAGCAGGATTGGTTGATTGAATAAGTTCTTTAATGCATGGAAATAAAATTAAAGTGAAGATATTTAAATCCATCGAATCAAACATCCAGCCTAAGAAGGCTGATAAAAGAACAAGCTTTTGATATTTAGTGATTTCAGATGACTCATTTGAACCATCACCAGCGAGTGTATTACTTACCATTACGTCTCCTTTGTTGCCAATTATTGGCTTTTTATATTTTTATTTATATATTTTGTAAGGTAAATTCTTAGTCTGTATATTAGTTCTTAAGTGCTTATATTGTCAATAATTACATTTTTGCTATATTGTCAGTATAAAAGCCAACATATATGCTGGAGACACAATGAGATGACTAAGCAAATCTACACGAAACCCTTACCCTTAATTGATGCGCGCAGTAAGCCTTTTTGGGATGCGGCGAAAAATCAATTGATCAAATTGCCACAATGTAAAAATTGTCAACATATTCGCGCACAATTTGAAGATTTTTGCCCCAAGTGCGGCTCTGAATTGTTCGTATGGAAAACCCTCAGTGGGAATGGGACCATCTGGTCGCATTGTGTTTTTCATCAAAAATACTTTCCTGAGTTTGAAGAAGATTTACCTTATGGAGTAATCATGGTGGAGTTAGAGGAAGGTCCTAGATTAATTAGTAATATAGTGAATCAGGGCCAAGCTCAACTAAAAGTAGGCCTTCGAGTAAAGGCTTATTTTGAAGACGTTACTGATGAAATTACATTAATCAAATTTACGCCTAGTAATGAGTAATACATTGTTTAATGTACCGCTTGAAGAGCGCTTGATTGGTGCTTTTCTAGCAAAGCAATCTCAACGTATTGGCGATAAAACTTTTTTGGAGTTTGAACAGAGTGCATGGACATTTTCCGAGGTTCATGAGAAGTCCTTAGCGGTCGCAAAAGGATTATTAACACTTCATGTAAAGCCACAAACAGGTGTATTGGTGATGTTACCCAATTGCCCAGAGATGGTTTTTACTTGGTTTGGATGTACCTTAGTCCGAGCAATCAATATTCCTATCAATCCCCATTTAATGGGGGACATACTTGCCAGACCATTTATTGACTCTCAAGCAGAAATCATCATCATTCATGCAGATTTTCTAAAGATATTAAAAACACTTCCAGAGAATGTCATTGCAACCATCAAGAAAATTGTGATTGTAGGAGACTGGAAGCCAACGACAGATTTCTCAGCACACATCATCCCATTTAACGAATGGTTAGAAGACGCTAAATTGCAGCCTGAATTTACACCTGATGGAAGTTACCAAGATGTACAAACTATTTTTTATACATCTGGAACAACTGGTCCTGCAAAAGGCGTTCAAACAACGAATGCACACCAATTTTCAGCAGCAATTGGCTTAATCAGGGTGGTAGGTTTAAAACAAGAGGATGTTTTATTTACACCGTTTCCTTTATTCCATGGATTTGCTGCAAGACTAGGTGTGTTGCCGTGCTTATTAGTCGGGGCAACAGTGAGCGTCGCCCCCAAGTTTACAGCAGCACAATATTGGGAGCAGGTGGTTCGGGCAAAAGCAACGGTTGGACATTCATTATTTGGTACACCAAGAGCACTTTTAGACCAACCGCCTAATGAGCATGAAAAAAAGCATCAATTGCGAGTGATGTTTAATTCGCATTATTCAGAGGAATTTGAACAGCGCTTTAAAGTGCCCCTAATTGAGGGGTTCTCAATGACAGAAACGGGATTTGTCTTATATTCCAATTGGGAGCAAAGAAAAATTGGTTCGTGCGGACAAGTACACGAAGA
>CANFUO010000090.1 GCA_947450225.1 Burkholderiaceae bacterium
CGCATGTCTGAAATACGCTTGCCCATTCCTTCTTTGGGACGAATGCTATATTGCAGTCCACCTACACGTACCATGTCCCCGCCTTGTTGATAGTATGGGTCTGGGTTAAATAAGTTATCTGCCACATCTTCTAATATGGTTTTAATCATTTCACCGGTCATCATATTCACCGTTGTATAGGGATACGTGATGGCGGTTTGATCTAGTAGGTTCTCCATGGTGATTGTCTGACCAGGTAATAAGCTTGTACCCCATCTAAAGCCTGGAGAAAATGCAATTTCAGCATTTTTTTGTGCCATGAGTCCGTCTAAAATCACTTGATCAAAGCTGCCGTTAAAGTTACCCCGACGATATAGCAAATCATCTGTCATGGCTAAGCGCTCTTCTAGTTTTTTTTCATAAGGCTTTCTGATTTTTTGTATCAATTGTTGCATTGGTATATCGGCAGTAATCAGGTTTGAAAAAACGGGTAATAGTTTGTATCTAAAATCTACCGGTTGCCCACCTTTGACATCAAAATCTAATACGCCAAGGTACTTACCATTTGAGCCCGCATTAGTAACTAATGTAATACCGCCAGCATTTTTTACTGAAATAGGATTCGGGACTCCGTCATGTGTATGTCCACCTAATATGGCATGCAAGCCTCTTACTCTAGATGCTAGTTTCAAATCAACATCCATCCCATTGTGCGATAACAGCACAATCACTTTGGCCCCTTTGCTTTGTACTTCATTAATCGTTTTTTGGAGGCTTTCTTCTTGAATGCCAAACGTCCAGTTCGGGATGAGATAGCCTGGATTGGCTATCGGAGTATAGGGAAAGGCCTGTCCAATGATAGCCACGCTAATGCCATTCATATTCCTTAGCGTATATGCAGGAAATACCTCATCACCAAAATCAGCGGTCTTGATGTTCTGTGCAATGAAGTCGACTTTTCCTTTAAAGTCTTTGTTGATCACTTCTTGGACGCGCTCTTCCCCTAAAGTCATTTCCCAATGACCAGTCATCACCTCGACGCCAAGTGCTAACGCGGCATCGACCATGTCTTGTCCTTTGGTCCAAAGTGCTGTAGCTGAACCTTGCCAAGTGTCACCTCCATCGAGTAATAAAGCTCCTGGACGAGAAGCTTTGATTTGCTTAATTAATGTCGCCAAATGCGCAAAGCCACCCATGCGCCCGTAGTTTTTAGCTGCTTCATTAAACTGTAAGTGTGTGAATGCATGCGCTAGTCGTGATCTTGCTGGGATTGCGTTCGCTTTTAAAAAGTGCTCGCCAACTAAGTGTGGTGTTTTTCCTTCTTGCTGTCCCAATCCTAAATTAACATTGGGCTCTCGAAAATAAATCGGCAGCAATTGCGCATGGCAATCGGTATAGTGCAGGAAATGCACATTTCCAAATGAAGGGAGTTCATAAAAAGACTTGGCAGCACGCTGTGCTTGAGTCGATTGTGGATAAAGACCTAAACCACCAATAGACGCAATGCTAAGAGCCTGTAAAAACTCTCTGCGATGTATCGACATGTCGTAAGCCTTATTGATTAACGGGTGAGTTTGGATCTAATAATAATGCCATTACATCTTGAATCTGTTTTTCGGTGAGTAACTTAAAATGCGCAAAACGCGGCATATTGCTACATGCGTTATATGCTTTTGAGTTATTGATACGGTTCCAAGTGTAGGTAACTAACTCTTTAGAGTAACCACGATTTTTCCCATAGTTCCATAGGCTTGGGCCAATGTTTCCATACGATAATTCTTTTTTATTGATTTCATGGCAGTTATAACATCCACCACCAATAACGGCTTCTTTAGTGTCAGTCCAGGTCGCCCCTCTGCCACTCTGTGCAATAACCTCTCCACTTTTCCAGTCGCCAATATAGTTTCCATCTGAAGGCTGTTGGATAGTTGCCATATTCTGCTTTTGTATTTCTGTGGCTTGTTTAGCACCAGCTTTGGTCATGAGAAACTTGGTGTCAGAGCAAAGCTTTTGCGTGGCATCTTGTTCAATGCGATCAAGTCCAGCAATGCCTTCTGCGCGAAAACTTTCTCTAACCATTTTTGTAAAAGCAGAATCAGAGACCCCTACTTGTGCAAAACTATTCGTCACCAAACCATAAGATGCAATGATGCTCAGCAAAAAATAGGTGCTAAAAGAAATCTTATTTAAAGGTTTCATGGCTTATCTCTTTAAACCGGGGGTTTGAATGATGCCCCCATTCGCATTTTGGGCCATATACATCGACAGTGCAATCGTAAAGTCAGATCCATAGATGGGGAATGGTAAGCGCTGCTGCCTTAAGCAATCATTGATGCGTTGTTGCATGGTCCAAAACTGCCCACTGGATACGCGATAAGCTGGCCAATACCCCCACCCTGAAATGGCTCCCTCAGGTGTTGTTATGTCCGGTAAATCTTGTAGTCGAATTCTTCTGCCAGGAATACTATGGCACGAGGCACACGAAAAATCATATGGCCCACCTTGAAAATTAAAGGCACGCTTACCCATCTCATACATCATTTTTTCTTTTGGGTGCTTAATACTGACATTGACTTTATTGCCTTTTGAATGCGTGACAACATAAGCCACAATGGCATCCATATCCTTTTTCGGACCAACACCAAATTTTGCATCAATCACGCTTTGCACTGAAATACCTTGTAATGTTTCCATGCAGGTCATCAGACGTGATTCGAGATCCTGTACGCGATTTGTATCTTTAAAGTATTTTGGTAATCGAGCTGCGGCTCCATCTACTATACCTGGCCCCATACCTAAATCACATTTCTCTAGAGAGGCGTTTTTAGGTCCGGCAGGTTTTTTCCATAACTCTTCACCTGCCATTTCATATAACTCTGATGGATTTCCATCAGCAATCATCTCACGATACTTAGCAATCTCATCCGCAGTCGATTGTGCTTGGGTATTAAGCGTAAAAAAAACGAGTACTACGCAAGTAAGGTATGTTTGAAAATGAATCGGTCTTAATTTCATGAGACCAACAACTCATCCACTCGTTTCTCACCTTTGGTGTCTAACCAACTCACCGTAAGTTTGTCACCCTTTGACCCTTTGTATTTAAAGTTTAAAAATGGGTCTTTAGATATAGCAGAGCCAAAGTGTGCATTAAACACATCTTTTCCCTGTGCTTTTACATTCAATGTTTGTATAAACCATGCAGGCACTGTTTTTCCAGCAGCATCTTTACGCTGCCCAGTCTCCATATCATGTCTCATCAGAATCTTGACATCAACGATTCCATCTTTTTCAGTTGCTCGTATACGCATTGGATCTGGCATATTGACTTCCTATTAATAGTTTTTAATTAAATAGATAACGGGATTAACCACCGCAACCACCTAGAGTAACCTTAATTTCCTTTGCAGCCATGTACCACTTGCCTTCAGCTTTCACAAGGAAATATACAGGGGAGGTTTGGGCCATCTTTATGCGCGTCGAGATAAATGGCTCAGTTCCCGCTGGGAAATAGAATTGGCCTACCAGTGTATTCGGATTTTTTTCGACCAAAATAGCAATTTGCTCTGCTTTTAATGTAGTTGATAAGCCAATAGGCACTACCGCCCCATTTTCAGCAATATCAGGCACATTTAAGGAGATTGCTCCTGATTTTTCAGGTGTGGCTGTGTTGAGCGCTTTAAATACATCATCTAGGCTTTTACCTTCAAAAGCGGCCTTACTCCACTCTTGCGCCTGAGCAATACTAATAAGACCCGCACTAGCCATTAATCCAAAAATTGCCGTGCTTTTTAATAAGTTTCTTCGCTGTTGATTCATGAGTAATCCTAGTTAATATCCGCCATTTACTGTCATAACTATCTATTTTATAACGAAATTACGCTTTTCACTAAAAAGGATATTTATGAAGAAATGTGGTCTTTAGAATTTCACAAAAAAAGTGCGCCTGTTTGTTAGGCTTGAAGTCCTTATTAATCTAATTTAAGTTTTAACTTTTCGATTAACTTACCATATCGGTCGGAGTCTTTTTTTATTCTTTCACTTAATATTTCCGGGGATGACCCAACCGGCTCAGCCCCTAATTTAAGGATTTGCTCTTTGACATCATCAAGTTGCAATACTTTATTGATGTCTGTGTTCATTTTCTGGATAATTTCTTTAGGTACTCCTTGAGGCGCTGCGATGGCAACCCAGTTCGATTCAACAAAATCTTTTAAACCTGACTCTATCAAAGTGGGCCAGTCTGGGTGCTCTTTTGAACGCTGTCGAGACGCCAAACCAAGTACTTTTAACTTGCCAGACTCAATAAAGGAAGTTACGACAGCCGCGCCGGCTACTCCAATAGGTACTTCGCCACTCACAATTGCAAGTACTGCTTGCGCACCTCCTTTATAGGGTATGTGCACTAATTTTGCTCCGGCCTCCGCGGCAAAACGTTCACCCATTAAGTGATTTAATGTTCCAATACCGGGGGATGCAAATGATATCCCGCCAGTCTGACCTTTTGATTGATTGATTAACTGCGCTACTGAATTGATATTTTTATCAGCGTTCACCACGATTAACATCGGCGTATCTAATAAAAGAGATATCGGAATAAATTCATTAGCAGTGTTAAGGCTTTGATTTTTATTTAAATGTTGTGCAATCGTAAACTCAGCCACAGTTGCCACAAGCAGTGTGTAACCATCTGGCTCAGATTTAGCAACCGCATTCATTGCAATAAATCCGCCACCACCTACCTTGTTGTCAACAATAACTGCCTGCTGCCACATCTGTGATAATTTATTGGCAATGAGTCTTGCAGCAATATCACTAATGCCACCTGCTCCATAAGGAACAATAATCTTAACTGGTTTATTTGGAAAAGATTGTCCAATACTCTGTATTGAAAACAATAAAAGGGTAAAAATTACAAAATTCTTAAAGGTACGCATAGCTTCCCCTGTAAATTCACTCTAATTGAATATTTAAACTTTTTATGAGTGAACTGGTTTTGTCAAATTCGACTTTAATACGCCTACTCATTTCTAGCGCGCTACTGGTTCTTGATTCCGTACCTCTGAGAATTAATGCTTCTTTATAGGATGCACTTTGTGTAATTTTTCTCAAGTCGTTACTGATCTTTTCTATTAACGCAGGTGGAGTTCCTTTTGGTGCCAATACACCTTGCCAAGCAATGGCTTCAAATCCTGGATAACCTGATTCAGAAATGGTGGGGACATTAGCAATACTGGATAAACGTTCAAGGCTACCAATCGCTATTGGCACTAATCGACCATCTTTGATAAAAGGCAAGGCAGTTGAAACGGCCACAATCATTAAAGAAACTTCTCCAGCCACAACATCTTGCAAGGCTGCAGCTGCTCCTTTATAGGGTATATGGTTTAACTTAATACCAGCCGTTTTTTGAAAGGACTCCCAAGTTAAATGATGCGTGCTACCAACTCCATTGGTTGCATAGTCTAGACCTTTTTGTGATCCTTTGGCAACCGACACAAGATCATTCATTGTCTTGATGTTCGTTTTGGGGTTGGTAACTATCACGTATGGAAACATACATACCATGCCAATGGATAGCAAATCACCCAGGGGATCATAGGGCATATTTTTTTGAATCTGTGGCATGCTAATTAAAACGCCATCATCAGTGATCAAGAGTGTATAGGCATCAGGACTCGATTTTGCTACTGTATTGGCTGCAATCATTCCAGCAGCACCAGGCTTATTTTCAACAACTACTTGTTGACCCCACATACTAGATAGATCTTTGGCTAAAATTCTAGCGGTTATATCCACCGCACCTCCAGGGCCATAGGGCACGATTAACTTAACAGGCTTAGTTGGAAATTCAGATGGTAGTTCTGCGAAAGCTTCTTGTGCAAATGCAAGCAAGCAAATCATGATCCCTAGGATCATCTTCGAGAGTCTATTCATGATTGAATTTCACTTTCCACGGGATAAAGGTGCACTTGCATACTCAGGCTTAACGTGTACATCTATTAAAAACGGCTGACCAGCTCGCACTGCGTCAAGACCTCTTCTTAAGGCATTTTCCAGATCTGATAGATCAGTTACTGGCCCTTCAGACATTACTCCCTGAGCTTTTGCCAACGCAGCTATATCGATACATGGGTCGTCAATACGCTGTCCAATCCATCGATTGGCAACTGGGCGATCACGATGTTTAGCAACCGTTTGTTGATGAATTTCATCATTAAAGTTTGATCGATTATTAGAAATAATGAATAAAGCTGGTAATTTATAATGTGCAGCTGTCCATAATGCGGACACACCTTGTACAAAATCACCATCACCAAGAACTGAAACCACAATCCGTTTGGTATCTTTCAAGGCTAATGCTGCGCCTACTGTAATACCTGGTCCGGCTGCAAGTCCTGCTCCGCCATCATGGCCAAGAAAATCTAATGGATCTCTAAAGTGATATGCGTCTCCTACCCAACCTATAGTGACGTGCGCAAGCGTGAACAATTCTTCTCCCCGCACTTTGGCTAATGCAACTTCAATATCATGGGGAGAAATCTCTTGATTGGCATTTTTACTATAACTAAGATTTGCCGGTTGCTTTAATAATGAAGGCGTCTGTTTTTTAGCTTGAGTTGAATTTTCAATGAAAGGCAGTAGATTACTGACAAATTGATCTACGCCAGATGCGATCTGTAAATCAACGGGTGATAGTGCAAAGTAATCCATGCTCCAGCCATTATGCAAAACACTATCTAATGACACATGAATCATTTTTCCACTGAACTTGGTCACATCAGAAAATGTTTGTTCTAAAGTACCATTTAAATCAGGCCAATCTAAACTCAATATACAGTCGGCAGAGCTAACAGCTTCTTTTGCTTGGGCTGTTAGCCAGAAAAAAGGGTGCGCAACATGTAATGGATGATCCGTGGGAAATGCTGAACGTTCTCGAATAGAGGTCAATACCGAGGCGCCTAGACTCTGCGCTAAACGAATGCGCTCTTCCCACCCCGCTGAACTCCGTGAAACTCTCCCCATAAGTATCAAAGGTTTTTTTGCATTGCTTAGCAATTGAACTGCTTCTTGAAGTTGATCTTGTGATGGACTTGGATCTTTCGCAGGCGCAAATCGGGCGACTGATGGTATCTCAACGCTCTCTGTCAAAGCTTCTTCTTGAAGTCCAGCATCAAGACAGATATACACGGGTGCGCTAGGCTTCGTCATAGCGATTTGATTAGCACGTAAGAATGATTGCACAATACCGTGCATCGAGCGTGGTTCATCATCCCATTTAGAGAAGTTTCTGAGAACTGCTCCTTGATCTTTAGAGGTATGAATCCAATCAATCCAAGGTCTTCTCTTTTCTGGAACTACAGGTCCAGTTGCTCCTAAAATTAAGATTGGCATACGATCACACCAGGCGTTATATATTCCCATCAAGCCGTGAAATAATCCAACGTTGCTATGTAAGACACTCGCCATCATTTCGTCACTGGCTTTAGCATATCCATGCGCAATTGAAATCACATGGTCTTCATGTAAACACAACAACATTTGCGGATCACGGTTGCCTAAATAGTTAACTAAACTATCATGCAAGCCTCTATAGCTTGCACCAGGATTTAATGCGATATATTTAATACCTAAGTTTCTTAACATTTGCGCAGCAACATCGCTACCCCACCCTAGTTTTTGTGGGGAAAATTCTGGCTTTTCTATTTCATCCATTGTATTTCAGTCTCTTATTGGTTAATTTATATATTTTTTTACTATGTTCGATAGTCTGGGTAATGTCTTTCTAATAATCTCAGGCTTGCTGGCCAGTCTTTTCCACCGCGCCGATTAGGGTCAATCGTTTGATATTGCGTTGCGGCTTTTTCACAAACCGCATCATCAATGATTGAGACTTCACTATCTCCCGCTAATGCATTAACTTGTATCTTACACGCGGTCTCTAAGTAATGGTAATCAACAAATGTTTGCGGAATATTTTGACCACAAACAAGCACGCCATGATTGCGTAAAATTGCATAGTTAAAACTACCTAGACTATGAATAATCGGGTCACGTTGATCTTCATTAAACTCAAACCCACCAAAATCATGGTATGCAATGCGATTAAAAAATGGCATCGCATGCTGAGACAGCATCAATAATCCATGCTTTTGTGCTGATACACCTGCATTGGCTGGACTATGCGTGTGAAAAACCACATTTAAGTCAGGTCTTGCTTGAAGTATGCCACCGTGAATGATGTGCGCACCACCGCGATTCGGCGGACTATCTTGATAGGGATTTCCTAAAAAATCAAACTTGAGTAAAGATGACGCCGTCACTTCTTCAAAGAAAAATTGTGTTGGTTTGACTAAAAATAAATCTGGGAAACCAGGAACTCTAGCTGACAAATGATTATAGGATAAATCACTTAAACCAAAATGCGCTAATAATCGATAACAAGCTGCCAACTCTACCCTAACTTCCCACTCTGCTTGAGATATTTCATGTCTCAAGGACTTTGTACTATGGTTCAAGGCATTACTCCGCTAGATTCATTTTTACCGCGATACTGCCCCATGTCTTAATTTCTTTATCCATGAATTCCGTATGTGCTTGAGGACCTTGATTCTTTGCAATAGAAAAACCTAAAACTTTTAAACTATC
>CANFUO010000091.1 GCA_947450225.1 Burkholderiaceae bacterium
TACTTCATGAGTACAAGCTGAAAAATAATCAAGATCAAAATTGCGACGCAATTCCATATTTTCCCCTCGGTGTATAAATAAACACAAACGATTAATTGCGGTAGCAACATAATCAAGCAAGCGGTTTTAGCGGCTAAACTTACACCTAACTGCACAGGGAGTGACCGTACTCCCATCTTTTTATCGCCCTCAATAGCTTTGAAGTCATTCAAAGTCATGATGCCATGTGCGCCAACGCTATACAGGCCTGCAAACAATAATGATGACTTACTCGGCGTATTGCCTGTAGACAAAAGAGCTGCTCCTGTGATCCACGCAAGCCCTTCATAACTCACCGAACAAGCTAAATTTCCATACCAACCATTTTGTTTTAAACGAATTGGTGGCATGCTATATGCCCAAGAAAAAGCGATTGCTAGTAAGGTTGCAATAAATCCCCAAGTACCTAAAAAAGAACTAACAATGAGTGATAGCAAAGACCAAATGATGCCCAAATATAGTCCCCACCGACCAGGTATTCGACCTGAAGGTATTGGTCGGTTCGGCTCATTAATCGCATCAACATGTCGATCAAACCAATCGTTGACTGCCTGACTAGATGCACAAACTAAAGGTCCCGTTAATACAATACCTAATAAAACAATTTGCCAATGTTCGCTAAATGGCTCACCCGAACTTATAGCTCCGCATGAGAATGCCCACATGGGTGGAAACCACGTAATTGGTTTTAAAAGTTCGATAAATGCAGGTAATTTCATAAATGTATTTTTACATTTACTCAAAATAGTGTCAACCAAATTAGACACTTTATATGGGATTAAATACTTGAAATTTCTAGGTATTTTCCCTAATGCTCGAAATTACCTTCCCTAAAGCCTCAAATTTCCTTTGCATCTTGACCATACCGACGATCTACGTATTCCTGAACGATTTGCTCGAATTCCGTAACAATATTGTCACCGCGTAAGGTTTTAAACTTTTGGCCGTCTACAAAAACGGGGGCAGCTGGTGACTCCCCCGTCCCTGGTAAGCTAATACCAATATCAGCATGTTTACTCTCACCCGGCCCATTCACAATGCACCCCATCACCGCAACACTCATGGATTCGACTCCTGGATAATGCTGCTTCCAAATGGGCATTTGATTTCGCAAATACGATTGTATTTGCGATGCCAGTGATTGAAAGAAAGTACTCGTTGTTCTGCCACATCCTGGACACGCAATCACCATGGGTGTGAAATGGCGTAAATCCATCGTCTGCAGGATTTCCTGAGCAACAATCACCTCATTTTCCCTTGGCGCTCTTGGTTCAGGCGTTAAGGATATCCGTATCGTATCGCCAATCCCTTCTTGCAACAGAACAGATAACGCTGCTGTGGAAGCCACAATCCCTTTGCTTCCTATACCGGCTTCCGTTAAACCAAGATGCAATGGAAAATCACAACGTTTTGCCAAGTCTCGATAAACGGTAATTAAATCCTGAACTGCACTCACCTTACAGGACAAAATAATTTGATGAGAAGGCATCCCAATCTCGATCGCTTTTTGCGCCGATTGCAGCGCGGATTGAATCAATGCCTCCACCATCACTTCACGCGCCTCTTTTGGTGAGGGCAGAGATGCATTTTGATCCATCAATTGCGCTAATAAATCTTGATCTAAACTTCCCCAATTGACACCAATCCGAACTGGTTTATCGTACTGGCATGCCAACTCAATCATTTGCGAAAATTGCGTATCCCTTTTAGCACCCTGACCAACATTGCCAGGATTAATTCGATACTTGGATAATGATCTTGCACAATCCGGATAATCTTTTAATAGTGTATGGCCGTTGTAATGAAAGTCACCTACTAAAGGAACATCGCAATCCATCTTGTCCAGTTGCTCGCGAATATAAGCTACGGCTTTAGCAGCATCTGGTGTATTGACAGTGATTCGAACCATCTCTGAGCCAGCACGCGCAAGTTCTTTGACCTGGATTGCCGTGCCAATCACATCGACGGTATCCGTATTGGTCATCGACTGCACACGAATCGGAGCATCCCCACCAATGGTGACCAGGTTCGACCCCCAAGAAACAGTCGCCTGCTTGGTTGGATGACGCCGGTAATTGGCACTTAGTAAATTGTTATTTGCCATTATTTCAGAATCAAAACAATATAGCTCAACTCAAGTTTGAATGACTTTGAGCTTGTAAACCCTTTGGCATCGTGAAAACAATTTTTTCTTCAATACCAGGTAAGGTTTTTACAACTTTTAATCCAAAACTTTTAATCATGGTGACAATTTCTTGAGTCAAGGCCTCAGGAGCAGAAGCTCCAGCGGTAATGCCGACTCTTTTTTTGTTCAAAAACCATTGCTGTTTAACAAGCATAGGATCATCTACTAGATAGGCATCCACCCCCATGCGAGAAGCTAATTCACGCAAACGATTGGAGTTGGAACTATTAGCACTGCCAACCACAATCATGATATCCACTAAGGGTACAAGTTCTTTGACGGCATCTTGCCGATTTTGCGTTGCATAACAAATGTCTTGTTTTTTCGGCTCAACAATATGCTGGAATTTCGCTTTTAAAGCTGTAATGATTTCTTTCGTTTCATCAATCGAAAGGGTCGTTTGTGTTACATAAGCAACTTGCTGATTCTTATCTAAAGTTAGCCCAGAAACATCTGCTACTTTCTCAACTAAATAAATATCGCCCATCACCTGTCCCATCGTGCCATCAACTTCAGGATGCCCCCTATGACCAATCATCACAATGGGAATACCAGCAGCATGTAATTTACGGACTTCAACATGTACTTTAGTCACTAAAGGACAGGTTGCATCGAATATGTGTAAATTACGTAAGCTAGCTTGATACTTAATTTCCGCCGAAACACCATGCGCACTGAAAATCAGAGTTGCCCCATCAGGCACCTCGGATAATTGATCAATAAAAATAGCCCCCTGAGCGCTAAGCTCAGCAATCACTCTAGCGTTATGAATAATTTGATGACGAACATAAATAGGTGCTCCAAAACGAAGGAGCGCTTCCTCTACGATTTGTATCGCACGATCAACCCCTGCACAAAATCCTCTAGGCTGGGCTAATAAAATATCTGCTTCTAGATGTCCCATAATTTATCCTTCTTGACGAAAGCCCCATTTCCATAAAAACTCAATTTGAAATGGCAAAACCAAAAATAAATGCTCAATAATTGCAAGCGATAACAAAGTAGCCAAAATGGTTTTTGACACCACATCATATGATTGGGGGCCTTGCATCAACGCATCACTCCATAATGGAATCACAATGAAACAAGAAGAGATAATCGAGACGGGCATTAAGTAATTCATGGATCGACGACGGAAATAGGTTTGTAAATACTTTAAGTGCTTGGGTAAAAAATTTTCATTTAAATTCTGTACACCAAAGAAAATATTTAATTTGGCACTCTGACGCATAATCCACAAAATAACAAATGTCCAAAACCCAGTCATATTTTGAGCATTAAAACTGCAAATAACCACACCAACAAAAAGCAGCAATAAAGCCAACTCATGATGATTTAATGCTTCAAATGCATAGCGAGCACGCTGCCAACCTCGAGCATCCTCTGGGCAAGCAGTTCTTCTTGAACCGGTCACATAACCCAGTAAAAATCCAATCTCTTGCCAAGCCCAAATGAGTAATGCACAAGTAAAAGCGCAATAAGCACTGGCTGTACTACTTGATTGACCACTGATATAAAGACCCACAAAGGCAGTAAATAGAACTAACGTACTACTCGCCATAATCCATTTAAAATAACGAGGAGCTAAACGATCAAGCCACAAAATAAATCCCGTACTAAACCACCATATAAATATGGTGAATAAAAACGGAATCAGAGCTCCTGTTATCGTCATGCTTTTTTACCAAACCGGCTTGAGTCGGAAATCTACTTTTAATTCATTCGGCACTACTGGAATAAAATATAAGCTAACAAAAGTAGCGCCGGCTGTTAAGCCACATCCAAGGCGTTTAATCGTAGAAATGATTCCTGGTTGCTCTTTGAGTTCTTCCATACGATCTGATATTTCTTTTAAGCGAGCAAACTTATCCCATACTTTTTGATTATCTAAATCAATCGTAAAAGGGAATACCTGCTTACTGATCTCTGAAGTCAGTTGCAATACTTCCCGATCATATTGTGTTGGTGAAACTCCCAAGGCTTTATGAAACTCAACGCGAGAATGATCTCTTACATACATCGTTGCATATACTGCCAATAAGAAGAAACGAATCCAATAACGATTGATGCCAGATAATAATTTAGGGTCCGAACGCATCAAGACAGCAAAGGCCTCGCCATGGCGGAATTCATCATTACACCATCTCTCGAACCACAAAAATATCGGATGAAAACGAATTTCAGGATTTTTATCAACAATTCTGAAAATCTTGATATATCTTGCATAACCAATCTTCTCGGACAAATACGTTGCATAGAAAATGAATTTTGGTTTAAAGAACGTATATTTTTTAGTTCTTGCTAAAAATCCTAAATCAACGCCAATCCCAAAATCTTTTAACCACTGGTTAATAAATCCAGCGTGACGACTCTCATCTCTAGCCATATAACCAAATAAGTCTTTTAAATCAGGATTATTGACTTTCTTTTTAATTTCAGCATACAACACACATCCCGAAAACTCTGAAGTAATCGAACTAATTAAGAAATCCAAAAACTCCTGATATAAACCTTCAGGTAGCTGCGAATAATCTTTGAGCATATCCTCTGGTCGTTGAAAATGAGCTTGATTAGGATCAGAAGCAAATTCCGCCATTAATTTATCCCATTCTTGACGCATGCTATCAATTTTCATACCATCCAATTCCTCAAAATCAGTGGTATAAAAACGCGGGCTTAATACGGTGTTCTCTAAAGCCTTATCTGTAGAAAGATTGATGGGGTGAGCATCTTTAAACTCGGGAGCTAATGTGTTCATGAGTTTCTCCTTTTATTATCTATGTGTTGATTGATTTGTTCTGCGCGCTGTTTTGAAAATCTTGTTGATGAAAAACTAACTTCGTATAGCATCGTTATTTCAAAGCGAGAAAAAGTCTTAATAAACCACCTTTTCATTGCACTTGCTTTGAAATAGGACGCTTTGCCCTGAACAAATCTTTTTTGTCCATAAGGCAACTCTACTGGGACACGATGTAACTTGATAGCATCCCCAGGGCCAATATCTACTCCCTGAATGTCGACATGCGCATACAAATCCTCCCATGTATTGGCCATATCTAATGAGTAATCTACTTGACGTGACATGCTGTTTCCTATGAGTTGTTATTATTTAAAAAAACTCTGAAATTTTGTACATTATTAGACCCAAATGATCCTAGCTCTATATTTGTATTCGTTGCTGTATCTTGTAAAACCAACCGTCCATCAGTATATGAAATCAATCGAATTGGCGCATCTTTACCAATCCCCCGAATACGTCTCTCGCGGGCAATCGTTCGTAAAATTCCTCTCACAAAACCTGCTTCACCTTGCACTACATCAATAATTTGATTTGTAGTTGCATCAATAACAGTAACGCCACCATCATCCCGATCTTCAAATTTCAGAATCTTCACCTGTGCTGGGCGCAAATCTATATCATGATTTCTGTCATTTAAAAACAAATGATCTAATGCAAAACCAAAAATAGCGATCATTAAGCAAATGATGGGTGCTTTAAATGAAGAATTTAATTTGGGAGATGGGAAAACGTAGCTCATGGTAGTCGCCTTAGGTTAGACCTAAATCGTTAGATAACCCAACGCCCAATCCAGACCTTACAATCTCAGGATTACTCATCGGGGACTTCACGGGCGCTTGAGTTACTGCCATTTTATTTTCTGAAGCCCAAGCGTTTGTGAGGAGTGTTGCAACATCTTTGACATTTTTAATATTTCTAAGCATTGGCTCGGGATTGTTAAAGCGCAATGGTCTTGCATGTGGCCATAAATGAAAATAAGCAATTTTGGTCGTTGGGCTAATACGTAATGGAATATTCCCAAATCCGTCTTTCTTTTCTTTAAAATCAGCACTAATAATTTCTTTAAAAGGTAAATTAAACGATAAGGTCAGAGCAATGCCGATACGCATCACAATACGTCGATTGGTCATCGTATATACAGTTGTTGTGGCTGTGAAATAAGCTAAACAATACAAAAGACCAATACAGACCACACTTAATGCAAACATCCATGCTGCCGAAATCACAATTGTGGGAATCGTATGTTCTAACGCAATTCCATCAAACACGCTAAAGACCATCAAAAACATAAAATACGCAATTACCGGACGAATATAAAATACCTCTTTAGCCATCCTCCAGGCATCTGGAGACCCTTGCCAAATGACATACTCTCCTGCTGGAAGGCTTTCAGGCAATCCATATTGAGCCTCTAATTCAAACTCGCGACCGTTATTGAGTTCAGTTCTCATGCACGTGGCTCCTGGCGATCAGGCGTTGCATATAAAAGTCCTGCCCCAAAATACGCCATAATTTTTTCTTCCTCTAACAAAGTAATCTGTTCATTACTTTTGGTTTTTGGAACCAATGTAAATTGATCCGCTAAGATGGCTTGAACCTTGACGCCACTTGCTTTATTTAAAGCAAAAGGCTGAGGTACTAAAACATGATCTCCAGCAGGCAAACGAATCTCTAAATAACGAATCATGGACTCCATATGATCTACCCACAAGTCACAAACTGTTCCAGCCACCTCTTGATCTGCACCATACACACTCATACCAATTGGGTTGATATCTTTAGGATGAACCTTAAAACTAGGTAACTTTGATAGGGGAACAATACGCGGCTCTCCATGTAATCCAACATCTGGAACATCTGCACGGTTCGCATAAGAACCCGGTCCCACTCCTGCAAGTAATGGATTTCCTACGGGGATTAAAGGTGCACCACTCATATGATGTGCAGGTTGGGCATTTAATACCTCTGGCGCTGGTGCCTTTGCTAACGGCGCAAAATAATCTTGACCAGATTCTGTATGAAATACCTTTGCTTTTGGCATCATGATTAAACCGTCCTCATTCGTAATCTGACCAAACCTCTCAGATTCCAAAGGAAACCCCTCACGCTTACTCTCTAATGTCAAATAGACGACTAAACCAATAAAGAAAAGAATAAATAAGGTAAATACTAGTGATGCCACATCCCAGTTAGGTGTAATTGCTCCAAAGCCTGTCATAACTTCCTCCTTTTAAATAATTAGCTGGGTAAATCAGCCAATCCAAATTTTGTGGTTGTTGCCCTTTTCCTTTGATAAACAACTAAAGGTCCTAGGGCAATTAAGGTTGCAAACATTAAATAGATTTCGATGTGATAAACAAACTGATATCCAATCGCAGGATTTTCTAATGCATCTCCCAAATATCCTTTTTGTGCAAGGTCAGAAATTACGTCACGAATTATTCCTCCCAAGGAAATCGCAATACCTGACGAAGTTGTATTGACTGCGCCCCATGCTCCAATCGCCATCCCCGTCATCCCAGAGTTTTCCATTTGCATTGCAATAATTAAAGTACTTACGGAAAAAAGGCCAGCTCCAAAACCGATAGCGGTTGCACCAAATCTAAAGAGTAAAGTTGAGTTCATCGGCTCTGCAAATATCACTGCAGAAAATGCAACAAGTCCAACAATTAAAGAAAATCCTGCTATACGATATGGGTCCATACCCTTGGATAACCAACGAGCTGCAAGGGCAAAGGCACAAAGTGCACCACCTGACATGAGTGCTGTGAGTAAACTTGTTTGTGAAACACTTAAGTGAAGAATCTCGCCACCATAAGGCTCTAAAATAATATCTTGCATGCTAAATGCAGCCGTTCCTAAACCTAGCATCACCAAGAAACGTTTAATCTTGTCTTGCTTAGCAAATTGACTCCAACTTTCTTTAAAATCAGGTGTTTTTATGGCAGGGTTGGTCATATTCGGACGTCTCGCCTCTTGCTTCCAAAGCGCGATAATATTTAAGATAAGTGTCACGGAAGCTGCCCCCTGAATCACCTGAATTAATTGGATTTGTGTAAAAGGGTTTAAGAAGAAACTAAAGATAACCCCGCTTATAACCATCCCCACTAACAACATGACATACATCAAAGCGACAACGCGAGGGCGTGATTCTTCGGAGGCGATATCTGTCGCCAAAGCCAATCCAGCAGTTTGTGTTGTCTGCATTCCTGCACCAACCAGTAAGAAAGCTAGACCACTAGCCAGGTGACTGAACCAAATCGGCCAATGCGTATCCCCAGACAAAAGAATCAAAGCAAATGGCATGATAGATAGTCCACCAAATTGCAATAAAGTCCCAATCCATATATAAGGGACTCGTCTCCACCCCAATACAGAACGATGTTGGTCTGATTTAAAACCGACTAAAGCTCTAAATGGCGCAAAAACCAAAGGCAAAGCAACCATCAGTGCGACCAACCATGCAGCCACTCCCATCTCAAGAATTAATACGCGATTTAGAGTCCCAATCAATAATGTCGCTGCCATCCCAACTGTTACTTGAAATAGGGAAAGGCGCAATAATCTGGAAAGAGGTAAGTCTTTACTCACTACA
>CANFUO010000092.1 GCA_947450225.1 Burkholderiaceae bacterium
GCATGTCCATGAACATCAAGAACCACTTTAACCACATTCGGGTTATGGATTTCAGCGTGATTATCAATAACAACAGCTGCGGTTGCGATAGCGCAGTCAGGGTGATCCGCTAGGGCTTGGGCCACTTGATCAATGAGTTCTGGCGGAATAAAAGGTTCATCACCCTGAACATTCACCACAATAGCATCATCAGAAAGCCCGCGCATGAGCACCAACTCGCTTAAACGATCAGTCCCAGTCGGGTGTTGAGCGCTTGTTTTTACGACAGTGATCTGATGTTCTTGGCAGACTTGAATAATTTCATCACTATCGGTAGCGACCACCACTTGACTCGCAGAGCTCTTTGCCGCTTGCTGAGCAACACGCACTACCATAGGTGCTCCGCCAATATCTGCCAAAGGCTTACGCGGCAAACGCGTTGATGCCAGCCTTGCCGGAATCACCGCAATAAATGGCGTGCTCATGACTTAGTTATTCTTAATCATTAACAGCGGGCATGATTTGTCTTGCTTGATCGATGAGCATGACAGCAATCCCATCCTCAATCGGGAAAGCAAGTTTATCTAACTCACAAATGAGTTCATTTGCAGCCTCATCGAGTGATAAAGTTCCCTTACAGTTAGGGCAAACTAAAATATTTAAATAACGTTTTTCCATCAAGATCTCTTTGCAGGGCGGTGGATTACCTCACAGATGACATCCATCATTGCATGAGGTAATTGTGTTTCAAGTGGAACTACCCAAATACGTTCATCACGTAGATGCTTACATTTTACGGCATCTTTTTCCGTCATTAAAATCACATCAATTTTATCTTTATTAAAGCGATCAAAATTAAAGGCAGAATCATCCACATGATCCTCTAAGGGAAGCTCAATTAACTCTAGACCTAAATCCCGTAGTGGCATAAAAAACTTCTCCGGTGCAGCAATACCAGCGACGGCAAGGACGCGTTGATTTTTCCAGAAAGTAAGATCGTGCGTTTGCTTGGGATTAATTAATTGATACGCTTTTTGCATCAAGCAAGGAACTGCATACGTATTTGGGCCAAAAATACCCGTATTTGCAATAGGTGTTAAGGACGAAGAAATCTGTAGTTGAAGCGTCATGTCTCGTGGCCGTGTGGCCCTCTCACGAAGGGGGCCTGCGGGCAATAAGTAGCCATTGCCTTCCCCCCGAAAATCACGCACAACGATTTCTACATCAGGCCCGCCATCGCGTGCGACATCCCGAGATAACGCGTAATGCTGCAGACCATCATCACTGATAATCACATTACAGGCTGAAGACTTTTTTAATAGACCCATACCAGTACGGTAGCGATGAGCGCCGATCCAAACCGGAATTTTTAATGGACCTACTTGTTGTGCAATCAGTACAGCCTCATCGCCAACGTCTAGTGAGGTGCTTGTTGCGAACACCTCTTGGCTTTGATCAGGAGCAAGATTGGAACGATAACCACGCAAAATAATTCCTGGGCTAAAGCCAAGCCAGTAAAGTGCCTGTGCTAATGCGATAACGACAGGTGTTTTGCCCGTTCCACCCACACGAATATTGCCAACAAAAATAACGGGGACTGGTAAGGATTGGCTCTTCAGAATCCCCAAAGAATACAAATAAACTCTCAAAGCAATTATGACGCCATACACGCAAGACAAGGGCCAAAGCACTCGAGCAATGAGTCCCTTCGATTCCCAAAAACGTGGAGCTTGGAGGCGCATAGTTTGAAAGGTTTATCTTTTTTTCTGAGAAGAGGTTAGATTATCTTGCGTTGCAAACACAATATTCGTTAAGCCGGCTTGACTAGCCATTTCTAAGACCTGCATGACCGCTTGATGAGACGCTTTGGCATCGGCCGAGATCACAACGCGAATTGTATTTAGCGCAGCTTCATTGGTTTTTTCATTTTGCTGTGCAATCAGCCCAATCTTTTCCATCAAACTCGCGGTATCGACCACATTACCATTGAGAGCATATTTACCATCCCGACTCACAGCAACACGAATTTCTTTGACACGAGCAGACGCATTTTCTCCAGCCACACTTGGTAAGGTAATCGACAACTCTTGATACTGCGTAAAGGTTGTAGAAATCATTAAAAAAATCAAAATAACTAAGAGAACATCAATAAAAGGTATTAAATTAATCTCAGGTGCTTGATAAGCAATACCAAGACCATCTTTGGAATGGGTATCAGAAGAGTCTAAGAGAGGGCGATGTTGCAACATTAGGAAGGGAACATATTTTTTAATAGCACACGGGTTGCTTCATTGAGGTCGTGAGCTCTTGCATCGGCGAGGCTTCTTAAAAAGCGCCAACCAGCCAGAGCAGGAATAGCGATTAAAAGTCCAAATGCAGTGTTATATAAGGCCATGGAAATACCTTGCGCTAATTGTTGGGGTGAGCCGTTTGCACCTTGGCTTCCGAAAATTTCAATCATGCCAAGCACAGTCCCAAACAAACCCATGAGTGGGGCGATCGTGGCAATCGTAGCCAACGAACTTAAATATTGATTCAGACGAACCATTGTTGGACTTGCAGTCTCACGCATGAACTCTAAACACTGCAGTTGACCACCACGACTCATAAAGGCGGCAATTCCTTGAGAAAGGATATTTCCTAGGACAGATGATTGAGCTAATTGGTCCAAATCGGCAGATTGTGGAGTTTGTCCTACATGAATTTTCCGTAAAAATGTAAGTGCTTGCTCCAAATCTTCTGTTGGAGCGATCTTGCTTTTACGCAAAAACCAGACTCTTTCGAGGAGGATTGCAAGTCCAATAATCGAAATCAAGAGGAGTGGCCAAATGGTCCAACCGGAGGCAGAAATAATTGTTAACATATTTACACTTTACTAGATTTATCTGTGGATAACCCTGTGCAGAACTTTTTCAAGAAAAATATTTTATCCTTGAAAATGTCATGAAAGGGTGGTAAAAGAGTTCCTATACCCACTTAAAAAGCATTTAAAAACATATACTTAGTATATTAATACAAAATTGTGTCAATAATTAAACCTATTTCTCCATTGTTTATAAAGGCTGTGGACATTTTCCCGCCCCAAACCCCTATAAAACCAACATTTTGATCAATCGACCATGGAACTAGCAAGCGAAATCCTGACAGTTGGCCAGTTAAATGAGGCAATATCAAGCCTCATTAACACCTCTTTCGACACCCTTTGGGTCAGAGGGGAGATTTCTAACTTCAAAAGTTATCCGAGTGGTCATTGGTACTTCAAATTAAAAGATGCGCAGAGCCAAATTAATGGCGTGATGTTCAAAGGCAGAAACTTTTCGGTAGATTTTCAACCAAAGGACGGCGATCAAGTTGAAGTAGCCGCACAGCTTGGCTTTTACACCGCTCGAGGAGATATGCAACTCACCGTTGCGCAAATGCGCAAAGCCGGGGCAGGAGCCCTATTTGAGGCGTTTATGAAGCTCAAGGCGAAATTAGAAAAAGAGGGTTTATTTGATCCAGCACGGAAAAAAGACCTCCCGCTCCATCCTCGGGCAATTGGTATCGTGACATCCACCCAAGCTGCAGCATTAAAAGATGTTTTAAGCACCCTAGCGCGCAGGGCAAGCCATATCCCCATCATTATTTATCCAAGTCTAGTTCAAGGTCCAGAAGCAGCACCTGGCATGATCAAGGCACTTCAACAAGCGCAAGCCGATGCAAAGGTTGATGTCATCTTATTAGTGAGAGGCGGAGGCAGTATTGAGGACCTCTGGGCCTTCAATGATGAGCAACTCGCTTACGCGATTGCTCAATCAAGCATCCCAATCATTAGTGGGGTGGGACATGAAACAGACTTCACCATCGCAGATTTCGTGGCTGATTTAAGAGCGCCAACGCCCACTGCAGCCGCGGAAATGGCTACACCTGATCGATTAGAGTTATTAAGAAATTTACAAGGATATGCCCAGTTCATGCACCGCCTGATGACAACCAAGCTGGAGAGAGAAGCACAACGAATTGATCAATTAAGCCTGCGTCTTGGGCATGCCATCCCGAATCCAGCGCAAATGAAGCAACGCCAACAGCAACTACAAGATCGTTTAGAGAGAATTTGGCAAGAAAAATTACGCTATTGGCGCCAGCAGCAAGAACATTACTTATTTCAGATAGAAACCTTAAATCCCAAGCGTACCCTAGAAAGAGGATATTCCTTAATACTAGAAGACACCCAGGCCATAAGGGACCCAAAAGACCTCAGTTCAACAAAACGCTATACCCTAGCAATGGCAAAAGGCACTGCGCGGGTGAGCCTCGACAAGATTGAGTTATCTACAGATGACTAGACGATGAAACTTGTAAGAATTGTCAAAAAAATGCAAGCTTCAAAATATCTGCTTAAAATGAAACCAAACATTGATTGATTTAACCCCAAGGAGAAGACATGGAACACGCATTACCAACATTACCTTATGCATTAGATGCATTAGCCCCACATATTTCAAAAGAAACACTTGAGTTTCACTATGGCAAACATCATCAAACGTACATCACCAATTTGAATAACTTACAAAAAGGTACAGAGTTTGAGGCCATGAGTCTTGAAGACATCGTTAAAAAATCAAGCGGTGGTATTTTTAACAACTCCGCGCAAGTCTGGAATCACACGTTTTACTGGATGGGTCTTAAGCCACAAGGTGGTGGCGCTCCGACTGGTGCACTCGCAGATGCTATCAATGCCAAGTGGGGTTCATTTGATAAATTCAAAGAAGAATTTACAAAATGTGCAGTAGGAACCTTTGGCTCTGGCTGGGCATGGTTAGTTAAAAAAGCCGATGGTAGCCTTGACCTAGTATCGACGAGCAATGCTGGCACACCACTCACAACAGATGCAAAAGCTTTGCTGACTTGTGACGTTTGGGAGCATGCCTATTATGTTGATTACCGTAATGCACGCCCTAAATATGTAGAGTCATTTTGGAATCTAGTCAATTGGGAATTTGTTGCAAAAAACTTTGCTTAAATCATGCCCCTAATTAGGGGGGAAGCATGATGGGTTCTTGAGTTAAATCCACGCCATAAACAGCGTGGATTTTTTCTTTAATGAGATTAGCCAAGCGTAAGATATCTTTTCCTGAGCCGCCACCATGATTGACTAACACCAAGGCTTGTTTTTCATAAACGCCGACATTGCCAAGGCGAAAGCCTTTGAAGCCACATTGATCAATCAGCCACCCCGCCGCTAACTTAAAGAGTTTCTGACCATCCACAATCCCTTGCGGGTAAGCCACCAATTGTGGAAATTGCTCCAGCAGTTGGAGATAAGTTGCTTCACTGACTTGGGGATTATGAAAAAAACTACCCGCATTACCCAGAACCAACGGATCCGGTAGTTTTCTCGATCTTATTTCGCAAACAGCGGCAAAAACATCATGAGCAGACGGTTGTGGTCGATGTAAAAAATAATTCGCAAGTTCCGCATACGATAGATTGGCACGCCACTGACGAGGAATCGCAAACCGGACTTGCGTCACAATATAGCGATTGGGATATTTTTTAAAAATACTGTTGCGATACGTAAAATCACAATCCTGCCTAGACAATGTGTGCCAAGCCTGTTCTTGATCGAGTTGCTCAAGATCAAGCACTTCCACAGAGTCAATCCAATTGCCCACTTCAAGGCCGTAAGCACCAATATTTTGGATGGGTGCAGCACCACAGGTGCCTGGAATTAGGGCTAAATTTTCAAGGCCAGGTAAGTCATTATCTAAAGTCCATGCCACAAAATCATGCCAATTCTCACCAGCACACACATCAATCAAGGTGTGAGTAGCTGATTGGCTCACCATCGATTTACCTAAAAGTTGAAGATGAATCGTTAGACCTAGAAGATCTTCATGAATCAGAATATTACTTCCACCGCCCAATACATGGATGGGCATGTCATGGTCGATCGCGTACTGAACCGCTTCAAGCAGATCTTGAGTATTCGTTACGCTAACGAATTCCTTTGCTTTGACATCAAAACCAAAAGAATTCAACGATTTGAGAGGAAAATTGAATAATATCTGCACAGAGAGATATTATTACTGAATTCATTCATTCAAGGAGAAATTTGATGCCGTCATTCGATGTCGTATGTGAGCCAGACATGGTTGAAGTAAAAAACGCCCTAGAACAAGCCAATAAAGAGATTTCGACGCGCTTTGACTTTAAGGGGTCAGACGCCAGAGTTGAGCTCAAGGATCAAGAACTGACAATGTATGCGGATGACGACTTTAAACTCGCTCAAGTAAAAGACGTTTTGCTTAATAAGATGACTAAACGCCAAGTGGATGTTCGCTTCTTAAAAGACGGCAAAAAAGATAAAATTTCAGGTGACAAGGTCAAGCAAGTCATAGAAATTCAAAAAGGTATACAAGGTGATTTAGCTAAAAAAATTGTACGTATCATTAAAGATAGCAAGATTAAAGTACAAGCTAGTATTCAAGGAGATGCAGTGCGTGTGACGGGTACGAAAAGAGATGATTTACAAAACACGATGGCCATGTTGCGTAAAGATGTATCAGAGGCGCCACTGAACTTCAATAATTTTAGAGACTAAACTTTTTACTGCGCCAAATAAATCCAAAACGGAATAGTAATGGCTGCCAATAGCGTCATCACTGAGATTGTCACCGCCACGATAGAGCCATTACCACCCATTCTGCTGGCAAGTACGAAAGCGCTATTGGCCGTTGGCATACAAGCAAACAGAACCGCGTTGAGTTTTTGATGCGCAGGCAAGTCGAGTAAATTCGCTCCAACTAAAGCGAGTGCCGGAAAAGCGATGAGTTTTAAGAAAGTCCAGTACATGACTAAAACGCCATCATTTTTTGTACTGATCCAACGCAGACTGGCACCAACGCATAGAAGACCTAGAGGGATAGAGGCATTGCCCAAACGTGCAATGTTAAATGTCATCATCTCAGGCAAATGAACACCGGAGTAATTCAGTAAAAGACCTGAGGTGGTTGCGATCACAAAAGGATTTTTGATAATTTCTAGGAACACATGAAGACCACTGCGATGCGAGAGGCTAAAAACAGACAGTGTGTTTGAGATGGGCACCAAACAAGCGATCGTAATTGCCATCAGTTCAAGACCGCTTGCATCGACAAGTCTTGCTGCAACCGCTAAAACAATATAAGTATTAAAACGAAACGTTGTTTGAATACCTGAAATTAAGTTAATAGGATCGGGAGCAAATAACCACTTTGCAGCATAAGCTAGCAGACCCATCGTACACATACAAAAGGCGAGAAGGGCGAGCATGTAAAAATTATCAACAAAAGTTAATTTGGCATGAATAGCAGAGTTAAATAACAGGCAAGGGAAAAGAACCCAATAGACCAAGCGCTCCACCCCATCCCAAATACTCTGATTAATCAAGGTGTAGCGATTGATAGCCCACGCCAACAGAATCAGCATAAAATCAGGGAGAAGGATAAAGGCGGTATTCAAAGAAAATATGGGGTATATGGATAAAACACAAGAGCAATCGCTTATTTTACGACAAAGTATCGATTCCATAAGTGGCTTTATTGATGCCCTCTGGCTTGAAGATGGGTTATCAAAAAATACCCTAGAGGCCTATCGAAGTGATCTGGAGATTTATGCTAATTGGTTAGATCAAGCACATCAGAAAAATATACTGCAATCAACGGTTGTCGAAATCACAGACTTCATGGCCAAGCGTCGTGTCGATAAGGCGACCTCAGCCAATCGCAGATTAACGGTCTTAAAACGTTTTTTTCGTTACATGATTCGTCAAAATCTATTAACTGAGGATCCTTGCCTCAATTTGCGTCCAGCCAAACAAGCCATGCGGTTTCCAACCAGTTTGACCGAGGCTCAGGTAGAGGCTTTATTGCAAGCGCCCAATACAGAAGAGAATTTAGGTCTTAGAGACCGGGCGATGTTAGAGCTCATGTATGCCAGTGGCCTGCGCGTATCCGAAATCATTGTGCTGAAGTTAATTCATCTGCGTTTAAACGAAGGCATCATCCATATCATTGGTGGCAAAGGTAATAAAGAGCGTTTAGTTCCCTTTGGCGGCGAAGCTGCGCAGTGGTTAGAACAATACATAGAACAAGCAAGGCCACCCCTACTTGAGAATAAAACCAGTGAATATTTATTTATTGGGCGACATACAGCAAATTGTTTAACTAGGCAGGCCTTTTGGTATGTGATTAAAAGATATGCCATAGTCGCTGGTATACAAGGGCATTTATCGCCGCATACCTTAAGACATGCATTTGCAACGCATTTACTCAATCACGGTGCTGACTTACGTGTGGTTCAATTATTATTAGGGCATGCTGACATTTCAACGACGCAAATTTATACGCACATTGCACGAGAGCGTTTAAAAAATATTCATCAACA
>CANFUO010000093.1 GCA_947450225.1 Burkholderiaceae bacterium
CCTAGTGGTAATCTAATCCTGGCGCGCAATGTTGCGCATATTGAACGCCGAGTTGTGCCTGGATCAATTAATCACTTTCAACAGCTCAATTCAGCGACGATATCCGGCGTCAAAACACCCTTTGTATCGGAGTCAGAAGTCATTGACTTTATTAAAAATGCAGTCAAGGAAGCGGGTCCCGTCGGATACTCGGTGGATTACGCGGGTCCGTCTAGGCAGTTTGTGAAAGAATCAGGCGGTTTTGTTGGCACGATGTTTTTTGCCATCATTATTATTTTCCTCATCTTAGCCGCACAATTCGAAAGCTTCAGAGATCCTATCGTCATTTTGGTATCAGTACCAATGGCGATCTTTGGTGCTCTCATCTTTATTAATCTCGGATTAACTAGTATTAATGTGTATACCCAAGTAGGTATAGTGACCTTGATGGGCTTGATTAGTAAACACGGGATTTTGATGGTGGAGTTTGCCAATCACTTACAGCAGCAAGGTAAAACAAAATTAGAAGCCATTATTGAAGCGAGTACAACTCGACTACGTCCTATATTGATGACGACTGCGGCGATGGTATTTGGTGTAGTGCCACTAGTCATTGCATCCGGAGCTGGAGCAGCAGGACGTAAATCAATGGGTATCGTGATTTTCACAGGCTTATCGATTGGTACATTATTTACGCTATTTGTTGTGCCTGCCATGTACTACTTCTTGGCGGCAGATCACCATACGCGCAAACAATCAAGTGATGGCGACGCACCACATGGCATTCAAGCGTAAGAAGCGAGCGCAGTCATATAGCGAAGTAGAGTGAGTTTCTCACTTCGCTTAAACTGACGTATATGGAATCCACACCAGCAATACGTCGTGATTTTGCGGCAACCCTTATTTACCGTATAGGTACAACCATCAGCTATCAAATGCTGATGGTGGCGGTTGGTTGGCATTTATTTAACATCACCAACAGTGTGATGTCTTTAGGCTTACTTGGTCTTGTTGAGTTAATCCCTTACTTTTTTTGCTCCCTATTTGCAGGGCACATTGTTGATACATATTCTCGACGGGGGATTGCCACCATTGCTTGTGTCATGCATGTGTTGATGGGTATATTTTTGATGTATGTTGCAAGAGATATATTTGAACCTGTAGAAACATACATCTATGTATCCGTGGCTATTTTAGGTGTTGGCCGGGCATTATTACGACCTGCATATCAATCGATCTTTGGACAAGTCATACCCCGTGCCCTAACCCCTAAGTACTCCGCATATGCCTCATCAGGATATCAGGTATGCGTTATCTCTGGACCTGCATTGGGCGGCTTATTGATTGCTGGCATTGGCCTAGACTACACCTATCTCATTGCCGGCTTATTTGCACTCTTTGGGCAATATGGCGTATTTGCAGTGCACTTAAAAAACTTAAAAAGAGATAAAAATACCGCGCCTTTTTGGGAAAGTTTTGTAGAGAGTATCCAGTATGTAAAAAACCATAAACTATTATTATCTGCTATGAGCATTGATATGCTTGCCGTATTATTTGGTGGTGCGGTATCAATGTTGCCAGCATTTGTGAAAGAGATCTTACATGAAGGCCCTGAGACTTTAGGGCTGCTGCGAGCGGCACCGGCAGTGGGGGCAATATTACTAGGTTTTTATTACGCCAAACATCCGATTTTAGTTAATTCTGGAAAATACCTCATGTTTGGGGTAGCGGGATTTGGGCTAGCAACGATTGGGTTTAGTCTATCGACAACGGTATGGATGAGCGCATTCTTCTTGTTTTTAACTGGCGCCTTTGATTCACTATCGGTCGTTGTTCGCATCGCGATATTTCAGCTCACATCACCTGACCATATGCGTGGCAGAATCAGCTCGATCAATGGTATTTTTGTTGGGTCCTCGAATGAGTTGGGGGCATTAGAATCCGGCATTGCAGCAAGTGTGATGGGACTAGCTCCATCAATAGCCTTTGGCGGGGCTGTGACTGTTTTCGTTGCGATGGGCTTTTATCAATTTGCTACACAACTGCGTAACTTACACGTCAAAGATATTATTGAAAATGAGGTAAAAAATGACTGATCTAAAAAGAACGTACTGGGAAGAAGTAAAAGCACCAAAGTTACAATTGCCAGCACTATCCTGTGATGCCCATTGCCATATTTTTGGACCAGGAGACCGTTTCCCTTACGTGGAAGGGCGTAGTTTTACCCCCGTAGATGCCCCGAAAGAAAAGCTATTTGCACTACATCAAACGCTAGGTATAGAGCGATGCGTGATTGTACAAACGGCTCTGCATGGCTTTGATAATGCTGTGGTGATCGATGCAATGCAAGCAAGACCAGGATCCTATCTGGGCGTTGCACTTTGCTCAGCGAAAACTTCTAGTCAAGAGCTTGAGTTGATGTACCAACAAGGCTTTAGAGGCGTTCGATTTAACTTTATGGCGCACTTAAAAAACAGCGACAGCATGGAAGATATCTTAGATTTAAGCAAAAGATTAAAGCCCCTAGGCATGCACTTACAAGTACATTTTAGTAGTGACTTAATACATGACTTAGGGCCTCAGCTGATGCAATCCGTCGCGCCAGTCATGATTGATCATATGGGCCGTGTCGATGCAGCAAAGGGAGTTAACCATGCTGATTTTCAGGCTTTACTTAAACTCTTGGATCACCCTAATATGAACGTGAAGGTCAGTGGCATTGACCGCATTGCTAAAGATAGCGATTACACGCAAGGTATAGAACTAGCAAAAGTCCTCGTGGATCGATTTACTGAAAAGTGCGTCTGGGGAACCGACTGGCCGCACCCGAATCATCACCACATACCGCATGACGAGATCTTAGTAGACGCAATTAGCCAAATTGCAGATTCGAGTAGCAAGCTCGAGCATATAATGGTTAGTAATGCTGAAAAATTTTACAGATTTACAAATTAACAAAAAATAACAATAGAAATAACCAAAGAGACAATCATCTATGTCCAATCGATTACAAGGAAAAATTGCTTTAATTACTGGCGCCGGTTCCGTGGGTCCAGGTTGGGGTAATGGTCGAGCGATGACCGTTCGATTTGCACAAGAGGGTGCACAAGTCTACGCAGCCGACATTGATCAATCAAGATTAGACGAAACACTCAGCTACGCTGGAGATGCAAAGTCAAACATTACAACAGGTATTGTTGATGTGATGCAAGCCGTATCGATTGAACGTATGGTTGCGGACTGTATCAACAAGTTTGGACGTATTGATATATTGGTTAACAATGTCGGCGGTTCTGCAAAAGGTGGTCCTGTAGAAATGTCAGAAGAAATTTGGGATACGCAGGTTGATTACAACTTAAAAAGTGTATTTTTAAGTTGTAAGTATGTCCTCCCCGATATGATTGCTCGTAACTCAGGCGTAATTATCAACATGGCATCTACTTCTGGAACGCGCTGGACAGGTTCCGCACAAATTGCCTATGCCGCAACCAAAGCAGGCATCATTCAGTTTTCAAAAGTATTGGCAGTTCAATACGCTAAACAAAGTATTCGTGTGAACACGATTGTGCCTGGCCAACTCCACACCCCAATGGTGGAAACACGACTGGCAAAACAACGTACAGGCGGAGATGTATCAGCCATTTTGGAACAGCGCCAATCAAGAATTCCGCTACCGTTTATGGGAGATGGCATGGATACCGCAAATGCAGCAGTTTTTTTAGCGTCTGATGAAGCGCGATTTATTACTGGAACAGAAATTGTTATTGATGGCGGTATGTCTGCTAAATGTGATTAATGAAGAGAAAGAACCAATGAAAATGAAAAATACGATGAAAACTAGAATCAGCAAAACCTGCCTACTGGCCTTGAGTATTGTTTTTTCTCAGTTTGCGTTCGCACAAAATACTTCCATCAAAATGTTGGTGGCTTTTCCACCCGGAGGCCCAGTAGATTTTGTGGCAAGAACCATTGCAGAACCATTGGGTAAAGAGTTAGGTGCTCAGATCATTATTGAAAATAAACCAGGTGGTAATGGCGCGATTGCGGCGGAGTATATGATCAATGCACCCGCCGATGGCAAAGTGCTTTGGTTTACAAGTGCCGGCGCGGTTGCCATCAACCCAGGACTCTATGAAAAGCTTTCCTATAATCCCCTGCGTGACCTGGCACCTGTTTCATTAGTGGTGAATAACGTAGAAGTATTAGTTGTGAATCCAAGTAGCGCGGCCAATAATGGATCAGAATTTGTGGCGTTATCTAAGCAAAGAGAAGTTACGATGGCATCTTCTGGAACTGGCAGTGTTCCACATTTGGCGATGGAGCAACTAGCAGATTCAACTAAGGGTAAGTTATTGCACGTACCCTACAAAGGCGCAGCACCAGCGATTACTGATGTTCTAGGTGGTCATGTGGACGGCTTTTTTGGAGATATTCCAGGGTTAATCAGCTATATTAAATCAGGCAAATTAAAGCCGATCGGAATAGCAGCACCGAAGAGAAGCCCTGCACTACCTGATGTTAAAACTTTTGCCGAAATGGGTGTACCTGGAGTGGACTCTAATAACTGGTATGCCCTATTTGCAAAAGCAGGAACATCCAAGGCAGAGATTGATCGGATTAACACCGGTATTAAAAAAGTACTTGCACAAGAAGATATTAAAAATAGACTGCTCCAGTCAGGAGCGGACCCGGTTGGATCAAGTGCTGAAGAGTTGGGTGCCGTATTGAAGATGGACATTACTAAATGGACTAAACTCATCAAAGCCAAAAACATTAAACCAGAGTAAACCATGGATAAAAGAATACAAGAAGTCGAACCAGGAAGCCGTCCCGAGTTAGCCGGCATCGAGGCAAATATCTTAAAAGAGCGAGGCAGAATCTCCCACTTATATAAAGTGCTTCTGAATAGTCCAGATATTGCTCAGGGCTGGGAATCCTTATTAACAGCAGTGAGGAATCGTAGTTCCTTGCCGGCGAGTTTAAAAGAATTGATGATTCTCCGTGTGGCAGTTTTAAATCGTGCTCAATATGAATTTGATGCGCATCGCCCGCATGCAATCAATGCAGGAGTGAGTGAAGAGCAGATCCAGCTGATACAGCAAGATAAAATCACATCTGGTTTTACTGAGTTAGAAATACTCGTCATAGAATTTACAGACGTGATGACACGCGATATACAAGTGCCTGATGCTTTGTACAGTTCCGTCAAAGCGCACTTCAATGATCGTGAAATATTAGAAGTGGTAACGACCATCGCAGCTTACAACATGGTCTCACGACTATTAACGGCATTACATGTTGGACACTAATAAAAAAGTTTAAAAAATCTTGGGAGATATTAATGAAAAATTGGATAAAAAACCTCGCGGTGATGATTGCTTGCCTACAAGGAGCATCGGCGATGGCTTCTGAAATCAAAGTGATTGCATCGGTGGCATTTAAAGATGCGTATTTGGCGATGGTGCCAGATTTTGAAAAAGCTACCGGTCATCGTGTCACGACATTGTGGTTACCTACAGTAGAAATCATGAGTCGCCTTAAGGGTGGTGAGGTCACGGATTTAATCATCATGTCATCATCAGGTGTTGATGAGTTAATTAAGCTTGGTAAGCTCCAGGCTGAATCACGTCAAATCTATGTGAAATCAGGTATTGGTATTGGTATGCAAAAAGGATCTGTTAAGCCAGATTTAAGTTCTGCTGAAGCTGTCAAGCAAGCCTTACTTAATGCAAAATCAGTTGCCTACTCCACAGGACCAAGTGGCGTATATCTAGTTTCACTTTTTGAAAAAATGGGCATCACTGCAGCACTTGCGCCAAAATTAAAAGTGATACAAGGTGAGCCAGTTGGAGCGGTTGTACAACGTGGTGATGCAGAAATTGGATTACAACAAGTTCCAGAAATACTGGCAGTGCCAGCAATTGATTTTGTGGGCCCATTACCTGCAGAGATTCAGCACATCACTGTCTTTGCATTTGGCATCCATGAAAAAGCAAATGATACGGCTGCAACCAAGGCTTGGATCAAAACCCTAAAATCAGATGCCGCAGTGCCGTACATCAAAAAATTTGGCCTTGATCCCGCGTGGTAATTGCTTAGGCATGCTTGCGCATGAATTGCACGAAACGATCGGTGAGTAGGGGGTAGAACTCATGCCAGAGTGGAAAGGCAATTAAGTCTACATCTTGATCGCTGGTCGGCAATTGAAACAACTCACTACCCGGAATCAATTGATGAGCGGCAATACCGTTGGCGCTCGCATGCGTTTTATCATTCCCAGGAACCACTAAAACTGGTAAATTAAATTGCTCTAATTCGGCGTTCTCCATACCCATCACAGGTGAGCGTGGGCCTTGCAAGAATTTACTTAACCAGAATTGTTGTTGAGCGATGTAATCTTTAGGATCGAGTGACATTAAATAATCACGATTACTTGGATTTAAAGCTAAACGTTCTTGATAAGGAGCCGTATTGCACACGCCTTCCATACCGTTTGCCTCGGCTGCTTGCGTAAACTGTAAGTAATACATCGTGGGCAGGCGACCTGCAGCGAAATCACCACCAGTAATGCGCATCAACAGAAGTCCTTTAACTGCCTCAGGATGTCGTCTGCGCATCAACATAGATAAGCGCGCACCCGCTGAAGACCCAGCAAAGAAGGCTGGTAATGCACCTAAAGAGGACATCAACTCATATAGATCATCCGCCCAAATCTCTTCTTCACCATCAGTGCCTTCAAAAAGCATTTGTGAGGCGCCGGTATTACGACGGTCATGAACAAGAACCCGAAAACCATGTTGTGCAATTTGCTTTGCCAAAGGGGCCATTTCAGCATGACTATTACGCCCACCGGCATTGAGGGCAAGCCATGGACCATGATCCCCGAAGGTTTCATAAAAAATTTGTACAGAACGAATAGTGGCAAAAGGCATACGAACTTTCTAGTTAGTCGATTTTAATATTGGCATCTTTAATGACTTTGCCCCATTTGGTAATTTCATCTTTGACGAATTGATTAAAACTAGCGGGACTTTCGCTACCAACGTCATAGCCATAGATAGCAGCTTTCTCTTTATAACCTTTGGTGTTCATGACTTTATTGAGTTCAGCAAATAAACGAGTAATGACAGGCTCAGGGGTACCTTTGGGAACAAACATACCATTCCATCCAGCACCCTCAACTCCTGGTAAACCTGCTTCAGCTAAAGTGGGGATATCAGGAATAATAGCAATACGTTTATTACCTGCTACTCCGAGCGCCTTTACTTTCCCGGACTTAATGTGCTGCACGATCACAGATGGCGCTAAATAAGCGACCAATACATGACCGCCAAGAAGATCAGGCATCTCAGCACCAATCGCTTTATAAGGAATCTCCGTCATCGAAATCCCCGCCTTGGATTTAGTGAGTTCTCCTAATAGTTGCGTAATGGAGCCAGCGCCGCCAGAGGCATTCGTCATTCTTTTAGGATCCGATTTTGCAAGGGCGATGAATTCTTTGAGATTATTCACCGGAACAGAAGGATGAATCACCATCACGAGTGGAACACTGACCACGCGCGTAACCGGTATTAAATCATCACCCAACTTACAGCAATTATTTTTCTGTAGCAAATCATTCAGGGCATTGTTCACATTACCATGCAATAAGGTATAGCCATCCGCCGGGGAGCGGGCAACTTCATTGGCACCAATCGCGCTATTGGCACCGGGTTTGTTATCAATAATGACTTGTTGACCCAAAAGGTCAGATAAGCCTTGCGTCAGATCTCGAGCGGCAGTATCAACCGCACTGCCCGGCCCTGCTGGCTCAACAATACGTATAAGCTTCGATGGATAAGTATCTGCCTGTGCTTGTAATAGAGTGAGAAGACAGGCTCCAACGAGTAGTTTTAAAAAAGATTTCATCATGTGTCCCTGTTATTCAATTCATGATTGGGTTAGAAATTGATGCAATATTGCATTGAACCCTTCAGGGTTTTGTAAATTTGCGATATGTGCAGCCTGCGGAACTGGTGTGTAAGACCCACCGGGTATATGAGTCGCTATTTCACGCATGATGTCCTCGGGCCCACCTACTTTATCTTCAGCGCCACCCATCAACATGGTTGGCACTGTAATCTTACCTAGGTGTTGCTCAACATTTAAATTGACAAAAGCAGTCACTACGCCATGATAACCATCAGCACTCGTGCCCCGAATCATCTGTCGAACAGCCTCTA
>CANFUO010000094.1 GCA_947450225.1 Burkholderiaceae bacterium
GAGAGATAGTACAAGACGGTATTCAGGCTTTTTTAATGAAACGTAAACCTTAAGAATGGTCCCCAGATGAAGCAAACAATTGGTTTTATTGGTTTAGGTTTAATGGGTGGGTGGCTAGTCAAGCATTTGCTGAAAGATGGATATACGGTACATGTCTATGATGTTGACCCACAGAAAATACAAGATCTAACCCTACTAGGAGCGATTGAGGTTGTCGCCATTGACAAACTTCCTCATACAGTAGATGTCATTATTTTATCGTTGCCTAATTCAGCGATTGTTTCACAAGTAATACAACAGAACTTACATTTATACGATCATCCAGTACCAGGATTAATTGTCTTGGATACATCTACAGCAGATCCAAGTATTTCTACAGAACTAGCGCAAAACATGTTGGATCGGGGCATGTATTTTATGGATGCAACTGTTAGTGGAACGAGTGAGATGTGTGCCGCCAAAGACACCATCTTCATGGTTGGTGGAGATGAAGCAACTTACAACCAGTGTGAGCCTATTTTTACAGGGATGGGAAGAGAGTCCGTCTACATGGGTAAAAGCGGTACTGGGGCAGCCATTAAGTTAGTTGTTAATTTAGTACTAGCCATTAACCGGATGGGAATGGCGGAAGGATTAACCCTGGCTAAAAAAGCAGGTATCGATCAGCTCTTAGCTCTAGAAGTGTTAAAAAAATCAGCAGCGTTTTCAAAAGCGATGGATCAAAAAGGTTATCGCATGGTTAATCGCCAGTTTTATCCACCCATTGGTCATATGACGACACATTACAAAGATGTACAGCTCATGGTTTCCTATGCGAGTAAATTACAATGCCCAGTACCGGTGATTAGTTTTACTGCGCAAGCGTTAGCATCAGAGATGTCCAAACGACCTGGAGATCGCGATAGTTCTGCTGTCATTTGTTTTTATGATGATTTAATTAAGTAAAAAATGACAGAAAAAAAACTGCAAGGACAGGTTGCCGTTATTACAGGTGGTAGTCAAGGTATTGGTCGTTCAGTTGCATTGAAGTTGGCCCATGAAGGGGCGCATATCTGTCTTTTGGCACGTAACGAAGATACACTTAATCACGTCGTAGCGGAAATCAGCAATCTTGGAGGCTCTGCGTGCGCATATCCTGTAGATGCCAGCTCCAATGAACAATTAACTTTCACGTTTGAAAAAATTAAAGAAGAACATAAAAGTGTTGATATTTTTATTCATTTGGTTGGTGGTTTTAAAAAAATTATCCCATTTGAAGAAATTACTGAGCAAGAGTGGCATGATGTATTTCAACTCAACCTCACATCCGCTTTTTTATCCACACAAAAAGTATTACCCATCATGAACGATCGAGGACGGATTGTTTATATGGGGTCCATTGCGGGATCAGGACCTAATCCGTATACCAAATCCTATCTTCCTTATGGCGTAGCAAAAGCAGGATTAGTGGTAATGGTCAAACATTTAGCCAAAGAATTTGGTCACCGGGGCATTACTGTGAACTGCGTATCGCCAGGAACAACCGCTACAGAACGCGTTGTGGCCATAAGGGGTGAACAAGGAATACGAGATTTAGCGCAATCCAACCCACTCAAACATATTTTACAACCAGAAGATTCCGCAGCAGCAGTGATGTTTTTAGTATTACCAGAAGCAGCTGGCATTACTGGTATTAATATCAATGTTAATGCAGGTAGTGTCATGAATTAACCATAAGAGGATAAAGAAAATGGAACTTAAATCAACCTTACAAGTACTACAACAAGCAGATTATCCGGGCAAAAGAGGTGTTACCGATGGTCAGACCTATCAGCGCTTAATCGGCTGGCCAGAAGTCAATACAACGGACCGAGTGCGACTTGGTCGAGCCACCTATGCACCTGGTACTTATGAGCAGTTACATTGGCATCCGATTGAAGCATGTTATTACGTGATAGCTGGTAAAGCGACCGTTCGAAATGTCGAGGGTAAAGAGTTTGAGGTTGGACCTGGATCAATGATTTATGCACCTCCAGGAATTGCTGGCGCGCATGAATGGGAAGTGACAGAATACCTAGAGATATTAGATATCCGTGCTTGTAATGAAACCAATCGTAAGATGCAATACACCGTGGATAAAGAAACGATGCGTTCTTATATTGATCTAGAGGACATCCATTATCGAGATGCGATTAGTTTTAAATCGCATTATTAATTGAATAGCTAACATTTGTTTGTAGTAATGTTACACATAATGCCCACATGAGAGATCAGTTGGGCATTTTCAGTTGCAACCCTCAACTTATGGGCTCATTACTTATAGAGTTTATAATATTTTTTGATATTTTTATATAAGAAAAGTATGAATACAGTAATAACAAAAATTATTCAAATTAAAGCAATTACTGTTTTCATGATTGTTTTTTTAGGGAGTGGAATAAGTCCCTCTTTTGCAGCCTCTACAGGAGGTTGTGATGATTACACACCCGCAGGTAGCGTCACGGTAACCTGTACATCGAGCACTACACCTGCAGCAACGGCGGGTGTTATTTCTACACAAAATTCAACAACATTAGGCAACAATATTACGGTTAATATTGGCTCTGGAACAGTATTGGATTTTCAGGGTTCAACAGTAGGCATTGGCAGTGGTGCAACGGTGAATAACTCCGGCACGTTAAAAACCAATTCCTTTTATTTTGGTTACGGTATTTCATCCGGCGCTAATGGACGATCGCAAGCTGGTGGAAGTACAATAAATAACTATGGAGTCATCATTACTGGTGGAACTAGTGCTTCAGGTATCAATATTAGTTCGACGAATAGCCTTTCTACTGCTAGTACAGTCAATAACACAGGATCGATAACAACAACTGGTACTGGCGCACATGGTATTCAGATCACGAATGGTGGGGCGCTTGCGTCGGTAATCAATAGTGGCACGATTACTGTCAGTGGTACAAATTCCGTAGGTATCAATATTGTTGGAGCGGCAAGTATTACCAATTCAGGAACTATTTCTAGTAATGGGAATGCGATTAGCTTTTCTGGAACAATTCCTTCTGGACTTAGAAATACCTTAAACATTAATAGTGGTTCAAGTATCACTGGCGGGATTGCTTTTAATACGAGTGGTATCAATGAAACACTGACCTTTAATGGTTATTCAGGAAGTTTAAATAACACGATTACCGGATTAAATATTATTAATGCAACGAATAGTTCAACTGTTGTGATGAATAATGCTTCTGGTTTGAATTTGGTGAATGGTCAAATCAGTGTAGATGCTACTTCTGCATTGCAAATTGATAGCGTCATTAGCGATCAAGTCACACCTTCTGCTGTTGTATCTGCGATCACAAAAACCGGTGCAGGAACTTTAACATTAACTGGTGCTAATACATATACTGGAGGAACTACGGTTTCTGCTGGAACATTGAAAGGGAATACGAGTAGTTTGCAAGGAAATATTCTTAACAATGCAACGGTTAACTTTACTCAAGGAACCGATGGTACCTATGCTAGTGTGATGAGTGGCACCGGTACTTTGGTTAAAGAAGGGTCTGGAGTGTTAACACTCTCAGGTGCTAATACCTACAGTGGGGGAACTACGGTTTCTGCTGGGACATTGAAAGGGAATACGAGTAGTTTGCAAGGAAATATTCTTAACAATGCAACGGTTAACTTTACGCAAAGTGTCGATGGTGCCTACGCTAGTGTGATGAGCGGCACTGGTGCTGTGGTTAAAGAAGGCTCTGGAGTATTAACTCTCTCTGGCACAAATACCTATTCAGGAACTACTAATATTAATGCTGGTACTCTACTGCTATCAGGCTCTATTGCATCTAATACAACGCTTGCATCTGGAGCAACTTTGCAAGGTGGCGGAACTATTTTTGCTAATTTAACGAATTCTGGCACTATTCAGCCAAGCGTTAACAATCAACTCAAAAATTTAAGTATTAGCGGTAATTATGTTGGGGCTAGCGGTAGTTTCATAACGAATATTTATGCACCAATTAATAATCCTGTGGCAGATAATTTAATTGTAGGTGGGGTTATCTCTGGAACCACTTTGATTGTAGGTGTTGATCGAGGTGGTTTAGGGAGACCGACGACCGGTGATGGTATTTCGGTGGTTCAAGGAAGTGGCTCGGCTAATAGCTTTTCACTTTCGGGGAGGATTGCTTCTGGAGCGTATGAATATAATTTGTATCGAGGCAATAGTTCAGGTACAAGCACCAATAATTGGTATTTACGCACGGATGCCCCGATTTCAACGAATAACGTATCACTACCTGCCATACAAATAACCCCTGATGTTAGACAACGTGTTGAAGTTGCTGTCTATCCTGCTATGCCATCCTTGGTTCAGTTATATTCTCAAACGGTGATTGATAGTCTAGATCAGCGACGAACGGATTTAAGTTTGAATCAACAAGCAAGTCAGCGAGATTGGATACGGATGATTGGTAAAACGGGATCCTCTACACCATCTCAGGTGAATGATGGACCGTCGTTAAACTTTAATGCTTATGCTATCCAGTTTGGTGTTGATGTTTATCAAGATCATCGAACTGATGGAACGAGCACCTATATTGGTCCTTACGCAACGATTGGTAGTGCGAATGCGAAAACTTCTAATTCCACTGGGGCAGTTAGTACAGGTAGTATTAATGGCCTAACGGCTTATTCATTTGGTTTATCCGCAACACATTTTGCATCTAATGGCTTGTATCTTGATGCGTTAGCGCAATACTCACGTTACCTTAGGGTGCAGGGTGCTTCTTTTCAAAATGCCCAGCTTGAATCGCAGGGTACTGGTTTGACTGGGTCGATAGAAACAGGGGCGCGTTGGTATCTGAAAGAGAATTTTTTCATATCTCCACAAATGCAAGTTGTTTATGATTCGATCGGCTTGGAGAATTCTGCTGATCAATATGGTCAAGTAGTATTTAATAAGAGCGAAATTAGTCGGGGACGCGTTGGTTTAATGTTTGGACAACGTAATTTGAGTGCAAGTGTTCCGCTATACGCTCACTTAAGAGCCAGTTATTGGGGCGTTTTCAATCCTGGGACGAGTACAACATTTCAATCCTTGTATGGGGCTAATCCAGTAACACTAGACTCTCAGACCGGTTCAAAATGGCTTGCAGTGGATGGACAGATCAATGCATCAATCACAAAATTAACCAACTTATTCGTTAATCTTGGGTGGGAAAACTCTTTGGTCGGGACCTACAAAGCATGGAATGGTCGTGTCGGCGTACAAACAAGATTTTAGAGAATTATCTTCAGTAAAAAGTGATCACTTCTCAAGCGATGGAAGTTTTTTCGATTTAGAGTTCCAACGCACCACGATATTAGGATCTTGTTGCAAAATCCCGTGATTTTTATTCGGGTAATTAAATCTGTTCAATAAATCACGAATTAAATTGAGATGCGCTAATTTTTTATTGTTCGCTCTAACTAAAGCCCATGGGGCACAGGGATGATTGCTGGCAAGTAACATTTTATCTCTCGCCTTGCTATACGCAGCCCATTTTTTTTGAGCCAAATCATCAATAGGGCTAATTTTCCATTGCTTAAGAGGGTCGGTTTTTCGAGCTTCGAGTCTTTCAGCCTGTTCTTTTTTCGAAATATCCAAATAATATTTAATGATCGTAATACCATCATCAACGAGCATACTTTCAAAGGTATTGACTGTTTTCAAAAATCGTTCATGTTGAGCCGGAGTGCAAAATCCCATCACAGGTTCAACACCTGCGCGGTTATACCAACTACGATTGAAGAACACAAGTTCACTATCACTTGGCAGATGACTAATATAGCGCTGAAAATACCACTCACCATTTTCATGTTCAGAGGGCTTACTAAGAGCTACAACGATGGTATCCCTTGGGCTAAGATGTTCCACGATTCTTTTAATGCAACCGTCTTTACCTGCAGCATCACGGCCCTCGAAGATCACTAAAACACGCTCTCGATTTTCAATAATAAATTTCTGCATCTTCACAAGCTCAACTTGCAACTCAAGAAGCAATGAATCGTAATCTGTTTTTTTTACCACTTTTTTAGACATAGATTCCTAATGATTTATCGAAACGGATAGATTAAGCCAAAGTAAGATTTTCTTTATGAAGTGGGAAATTACGCAGTGGACGGCCAAGAGCTGCACTCAAGGCGTTAATTACAGCAGGACCCACAACACAGATCGTTGGCTCGCCAACACCACCCCAGAAATCATTTGTTGGTACAAGCACGGATTCCACCTTAGGAATCGATGCTAAGCGCAGGAGAGGGTAAGCATCAAAATTGGTTTGTTTGACACGACCATTCTCAATCGTAATTTCAGGATTAAAGATTGCTCCCAGAGCCATGACTACAGAGCCTTCGATTTGCTCACGCACTAACCAAGGATTAACCACGTGACCAGGATTGAGGGCAAATACTAGGCGTTTAATTTTGACTAGGTTACCGGTAACACTCACTTCAGCTACACACGCGGAATAACTACCGTAGCCCATAAACTGGGCAATACCACGATGCACACCGGCGGGAGTGGGTGATCCCCAATTCGCTTTTTTAGCGGCGGCATTAAGAACACCTAGATGTTTTGGAAAGTTTTTCATCATTGCTTGACGATAGCTAAGAGGATCTTTGCCTGCGGCTTTAGCGCAATCGTCAATAAAGCACTCTAAGAAAATCGCGTTTTGATTGGTATTCACGCCGCGCCAATGGCCTACTGGCACATGGGTATTTTTCATCACATACTCACTCAGCAGGTTCGGGAATTGATATCCTAGCTGAGCATCTCCCGGCTCAGCGTAAAGCCCTTGCATTTGGAAAACATCTTTATTGTCTTTTAACGCCATTGGGAATAAAGTTGCACGAATCGATGGACCAGCTACCTTGATATGCATGCCGGTAATATTGCCACTGGCATCAAGACCCGCGGTCATTTTTGCCACAGCAAGCGGATGATAAAAGTCATGGGTCATATCTTCCTCACGACTCCATAGCATCTTGACAGGAACGCCTGGGAAACTTTTCGCGATAATCGTCGCCATGCGCACAAAATCCTGAGCAGCAGCACGCCTTCCAAGCCCGGTCCCAGAATCTAACTTATAGACTTCACATTTATCTAAAGGAAGACCAGCCGTCTCAGATAGAGCGGCGTAGGAGCCTTCACCGCTTTGCGTAGGAACCCATGCTTCAGCACGATCCGCTGTAATTCTTACCGTGGTATTCATTGGCTCCATCGTGGCATGGGCTTGATACGGCGTGTAATAGGTAGATTCTATTTTTTTTGCCGAGCTTAGGATCGCGGCTAATGCATCTCCCTCTTTACGTTGGGCAAAATCACCTTCATCATTCAGACTGGCCAACATCAGTTGATCAATCTCTTTCGAAGAGATAGTCGCACCCTTACCCTCATCCCAAACAATTGGTAGGGCATCGAGTGCTGTTTTAGCGCGCCACCACGTATCCGCAACAACGGCAATGGTTGAGTCATTGACCTTCACGACCCCCTTAAAGCCTCTTGAGTTTTTAATCTTTGATTCATCAAAACTGACAATCGTGCCACCAAAAACAGGACAAGCTTTTACTGCAGCACATAACATGCCAGGTAACTGTAAATCAGCGCCATAGACCTTCGTGCCATTGACCTTGTCTGCAGTATCTAAACGAGCAATTGGCTGACCAGCTAACTTCCAGTTTTTAGGATCTTTTAGCGTGATGGATTTAGGATCAGGAGGCGTTAATTTGGACGCCGCTTGAGATACTTTGCCATAAGTGGTTTTTTTACCAGACGGAGTATGCGTGATGACACCCTTATCCACCTTAAGCTCACCAACAGGAACATTGAGTTCATTGGCGGCGGCTTGCAGGAGCATGATACGAGCCCCAGCGGCGCCTCTACGGATGTAGTCCTCAGACGTGCGAATCCCACGACTACCAAACGTTCCCATCTCTCCCCAAACACGTTTACGAGCAACACTTTGTGACGGAGTAGGGGATTCAGTGATAATTTTTTTCCAGTCACACTCAAGTTCCTCAGCAACTAACTGTGCTAGACCAGTCCTTGTACCTTGGCCCATTTCAGAGCGGACAAAGCGAATCACTACCGTATCATCAGGCTTAATGTTCACCCAAGCGTTGACCTCAGGATCACCCGCCTTCATGATGGTGTTGGGATTGTAAGCACTGCCTTTTTGA
>CANFUO010000095.1 GCA_947450225.1 Burkholderiaceae bacterium
AAAACTGCCACCAGAAGGTGAATACGGTGTTGGTATGGTTTTTTTACCAAAAGAAAGTGCGTCACGACTTGCTTGTGAGCAAGAGTTAGAAAGAACTGTCAGAAAAGAAGGTCAACAGATCTTAGGTTGGAGAGATGTACCAGTTGACACTAAAATGCCAATGTCACCAAACGTCAGAAAATCAGAGCCTGTTATACGTCAAATATTTATTGGACGTGGTCGTGACATCATGACAACCGATGCGCTTGAACGTAAGTTGTACGTGATACGTAAATCTGCAAGTCATGCAATACAAAATTTAGAGTTGCAACACGGTAAAGAATATTTTGTCACATCGATGTCAGCAAGAACCATCGTCTATAAAGGACTGTTGTTAGCAAATCAAGTTGGGCCTTACTATACGGATTTACAAAATAAAGAAGTTATCTCCGCGCTTGCATTAGTCCACCAACGTTTTTCGACTAATACTTTTCCAGCATGGGAATTGGCACACCCTTATCGCATGATTGCGCATAATGGTGAAATTAATACAGTAAAAGGTAATGTCAATTGGATAAATGCGAGAACAGGTGGAATTAAATCTCCTGTCTTAGGAGATGATTTAGAAAAATTATGGCCACTGATTTATCCTGGTCAATCCGACACCGCAAGCTTTGATAATTGTCTAGAGCTTTTAGTGATGGCGGGTTATCCTCTAGCGCATGCCATGATGATGATGATTCCAGAAGCGTGGGAACAGCACACCTTAATGGATGAAAACCGTCGTGCATTTTATGAATACCATGCTGCAATGATGGAGCCATGGGATGGTCCAGCTGCTATTGCTTTTACTGATGGACGTCAAATTGGTGCCACACTCGATCGTAATGGACTACGTCCAGCTAGATATTATGTAACTGATGATGATTTAGTTGTCATGGCATCAGAAGCTGGCGTATTAAATTTTCCGGAAAGCAAGATTGTCAAAAAATGGCGCTTACAGCCAGGAAAAATGTTCCTTATCGATATGGAACAAGGCCGCATTATTGAAGATGGGGAATTAAAAGAGTCTTTAGCTAAAGCTAAACCTTATAAGAGTTGGATAGAAGCAGTCAGAGTTAAATTAGATGTCATCGAAGTAAAAGAAGTTGATGTGCTTGATGATAAAAAACACATTCGCCCTGCAGCAAAATTACTTGATCGACAACAGGCATTTGGGTATACCCAGGAAGACCTGAAATTTTTAATGGCACCAATGGCACTCACAGGAGAAGAGGCGATTGGTTCGATGGGTAACGACAGCCCATTAGCTGTTTTATCCAATAAAAATAAAGTACTTTATAACTACTTTAAACAATTATTTGCGCAAGTAACAAATCCACCTATTGATTCCATACGTGAAAATATGGTGATGTCTTTAGTGTCATTTATTGGCCCTAAGCCTAATTTATTAGATACCAATAACATCAACCCACCAATGCGCTTAGAAGTAAGTCAACCGGTATTGGATTTTGATGATATTTCCAAAATCAGGCATATTGAGCACTACACTGGTGGCAAATTCAGAGCGCATGAGCTAGATATTTGTTATCCCGTTGCATGGGGTAAAGATGGCATAGAAGCAAGATTAGCTTCATTATGTGCAGAGGCAGTTGATGCCGTTAAATTAGGATATAACATCTTAATTGTGAGTGATCGTCAGGTTTCACAAGAGTATGTGGCAATCCCTGCATTACTTGCCACATCAACCATTCATCAACATCTCGTACAAAAAGGATTAAGAACAAGTACGGGTCTTGTTGTAGAAACAGGATCCGCACGTGAAACGCATCACTTTGCACTTCTTGCGGGTTATGGCGCAGAAGCAGTTCACCCGTACCTGGCGATGGAAACATTAGCAACACTAGCTAATGGATTGTCAGGTGAATTATCTGCAGAAAAAGCGATTAAGAACTTTGTCAAAGCTGTCGGTAAAGGTTTACAAAAAGTGATGTCGAAAATGGGCATCTCAACCTATATGTCTTATACAGGCTCACAAATATTTGAAGCTATTGGTTTATCAGAAGAATTAGTAAAAAAATATTTTTTAGGAACAGCATCGAATATTGGTGGCATTGGGATATTTGATGTGGCAGAAGAAGCCTTGAAAATGCATAAACAAGCATTTAGCGAAGACCCCGTATTAGAAAATATGCTCGACGCAGGTGGTGAATATGCTTATCGTATCCGTGGTGAAGATCACATGTGGACACCAGATTCGATTGCTAAATTGCAACACTCAACACGTCAGGGCCCAGAAAAAGGCGGGTACCAGACCTTTAAAGAATATGCCAATTTAATTAATGACCAAAGCCGTCGTCACATGACCTTACGGGGTTTATTTGAATTTAAATTAGACCCAAGTAAAGCAATCGATGTATCAGAAGTAGAGCCTGCTAAAGAAATCGTCAAACGGTTTGCAACTGGTGCGATGTCTTTAGGATCAATCTCCACCGAAGCGCATGCAACTTTAGCGGTAGCGATGAACCGAATTGGTGGTAAATCGAATACTGGTGAAGGTGGTGAAGATCAAAATCGATACAGAAATGAACTCAAAGGAATACCGATTGCGGCTAATGAAACCTTAGCTAGTCAATTAGGTAAAGATGTGATTGAGGCAGATATCCCGTTACAAGCGGGCGACTCATTACGTTCAAAAATTAAGCAAGTAGCTTCAGGCCGCTTTGGTGTAACAGCAGAATACCTGTCCTCAGCGGATCAGATTCAGATCAAAATGGCACAAGGTGCAAAACCAGGAGAGGGCGGGCAATTGCCTGGCGGTAAAGTATCAGAATACATTGGTAAATTACGTTATTCAGTGCCAGGCGTTGGTTTGATATCGCCGCCACCTCACCATGATATTTATTCCATTGAAGATCTAGCGCAGCTCATCCATGACTTAAAAAACGTCAATCCAAAAGCAGACGTATCCGTTAAATTGGTATCTGAAGTTGGGGTTGGGACAGTCGCTGCTGGTGTTGCAAAAGCAAAAGCCGATCATGTGGTGATTTCTGGCCACGATGGCGGAACAGGCGCATCACCACTGTCGTCTATCAAACATGCTGGTTCCCCATGGGAGTTAGGCTTAGCTGAAACGCAACAGACACTAGTTCTGAATGGACTGCGTGGACGTATCCGTGTTCAGGCAGATGGCCAAATGAAAACAGGACGAGATGTGGTGATTGGCGCTCTTTTAGGCGCCGATGAATTTGGTTTTGCAACGGCACCATTAGTCGTAGAAGGTTGCATCATGATGCGTAAGTGTCATCTCAACACATGTCCTGTAGGAGTTGCAACGCAGGATCCTGTTCTGCGAGCTAAGTTTTCTGGGAAGCCAGAATATGTTGTTAATTTCTTCTTCTATATAGCAGAAGAGGTTCGTGAAATCATGGCGCAGTTAGGTATTAAAACCTTTGATGAATTAGTTGGGCGCGTGGATTTATTAGATACCAAAAAAAGTATTGAGCATTGGAAGGCAAAAGGACTTGATTTCAGGAAAATTTTTGCGCAGCCCGTGCATGCAATGAGTGATGAGCGTCGCCAAGTATCAACACAAGAGCATAACTTAGGCCTTGCTTTAGATAACGAATTAATCGCTAAATCAAAAGGCGCACTTGAGACCCGTGAAAAGATTTCGTTTATACATCCAGTAAGAAACGTGAATCGAACTGTTGGTGCGATGTTATCTGGTGAAGTTGCTAAACGTTATGGCCACGAAGGATTGCCTGACGATACTATCCATGTCCAATTTAATGGCACAGCCGGTCAAAGTTTTGCCGCATTTTTAGCGCATGGTATCACCTTTGACTTAGTCGGAGATGCCAATGACTATGTTGGTAAGGGATTATCTGGTGGACGGGTTATTGTTAGAACGCCCAATGAGTTTAAAGAAAACTCTGCAGAAAACATCATTGTTGGCAACACAGTCTTATACGGCGCTATTAGTGGCGAAGCCTTCTTTAATGGTGTTGCTGGCGAGCGTTTTGCAGTAAGAAACTCTGGCGCTATTGCTGTCGTTGAAGGCACTGGCGATCACGGAGCCGAATACATGACGGGGGGGACGATTGTTGTGCTTGGCAATACAGGGCGGAACTTTGCAGCGGGGATGAGTGGCGGTATTGCTTATGTCTACGATGAAGACGGTATATTTGCAAAACGTTGCAATACGACCATGGCTACATTAGAGCCTGTTTTAACTTCAGCTGAACAACAAAAATCAGTCCCTAAAGAACAATGGCATGCACCCGTGGATGTAAAAGATGGTGGCGAGCGTTTAACCGATGAAGTGATCTTAAGAGACTTAGTCGAACGCCATTTCAAATACACCGGATCAGAACAAGCAAAGACTATTTTGCGAGATTGGGACACGGCGCGTAAACGATTTATAAAAGTATTCCCAACAGAATACAAGCGTGCACTTGGTGAATTGTGGGTAAAAGCACAAGGCAACAATCAACAAGTAACAACAGTTTAATTCGTTAAATCGAACAGAAAGAATAGAGAGAATCTTATGGGAAAGATTACTGGTTTTATGGAGTTTGAAAGACAATCTGAGCATTATGAAGTGCCAGTTCAGAGAGTAAAACACTATAAAGAATTCGTGGCAGCTTTAACGGATGATGAAGCCAAAACGCAAAGTGCGCGCTGCATGGATTGTGGAATACCATTTTGTAACAATGGTTGCCCAGTCAATAATATTATTCCGGATTTTAATAATTTGGTTTATGACAAAGATTGGCAGCAAGCACTGGCTGTATTGCATTCAACTAATAACTTTCCAGAATTTACTGGACGTATTTGCCCTGCTCCCTGTGAGTCAGCCTGTACCTTAGGCATTAATAATTTACCTGTTGGTATTAAGTCCATTGAACATGCAATCATCGATCGTGGCTGGGAAAACAACTGGGTCAAGCCGCAATTACCTACCCATAAAACAGGTAAAAAAGTAGCAGTTGTTGGATCCGGACCTGCAGGTCTTGCTGCTGCCCAACAACTTGCGCGCGTTGGACATGACGTCACTGTTTTTGAAAAAAATGATCGGGTTGGTGGCTTACTCAGATATGGTATTCCTGACTTTAAAATGGAAAAAGATTTAATTGATCGTCGTGTTGAGCAAATGCAGGCTGAAGGGGTAACGTTTAAAACAGGTGTAATGGTCGGCAAAGAACAGCTTGACCCCGCGATTAAAGATTACTCACAAGAGCGTGTTGATCCAGCAAAAATTGTTCAGGACTTTGATGCTGTTGTCATTAGCGGCGGTGCAGAGCAGCCAAGAGATTTACCTATCCCAGGACGTGAATTAAGTGGCGTACATTTTGCGTTAGAGTTTTTGATACCGCAAAACAAAGAAGTAGCTGGCGATGATAAAAATCAAATCCACGCCGCAGGTAAGGACGTTATTGTTATTGGCGGTGGTGATACAGGCTCAGATTGTGTAGGTACATCGAATCGTCATGGTGCCAAATCGGTTAGTCAATTTGAGTTATTGCCACAACCCCCCGAAGAAGAAAATAAACCCTTAGTGTGGCCATATTGGCCAACGAAGTTAAGAACATCTTCTTCCCACGAAGAAGGTTGTTCGCGTGACTGGTCGGTGGCTACGAAGCGTTTTGAAGGAACCAACGGTAAGTTAGAAAAGCTCATTGGTGTTCGCTTAGAGTGGAAAGACGGAAAAATGGCGGAAGTTCCAAACTCTGAGTTTGAAATGAAGGCTGATTTAGTCTTTTTAGCGATGGGATTTGTATCACCAGCGCAGCAGATATTGAGCGGTTTTGGTATTGAAAAAGATCAACGTGGCAATGCAAAAGCAAGTACCGAAGGTGAGCAAGCCTATAAGACAAATCATCCTAAAGTCTTTGCCGCCGGAGATATGCGCCGTGGTCAATCACTAGTCGTATGGGCAATCCGTGAAGGACGCCAATGTGCTCGCGCAGTTGATGAATATTTAATGGGGACTAGTCTGTTGCCAAGATAAAAGAATGGTTCGATAACGAACCATTCAATCTTGTTTCGATGTGTTGATAATGCGCTCAATCGTTAATGAGCACCTTTGTTCGATTAAGTTAACAATTTGATTGACAACCGCGTGATGAGAAAATCCAGCGTGGGGATCGTCTTGCAAATGCCGAGCTTGAGTGACGAGAGATTTTGCAAGCGTCAAGATGCGTTTTTTTCCTTGTGACTTACTGAGCTTGGCGCTCTCTAATAATTGATCCCAGTGCCTTAATTGGATCTCGCTGAATTTATACTTGCTCCCAATTTTCATTGCCATTTTTGGGGTGAGTTTTGGATAAATGGCTGTGGCAAGGGCGTCATAGAGCGGCGCCAAAACGGCAGCTTTGCCATCATAAAGAAGCGAAAAGTTTTTCCCATGAGCATCGTGATTGCCAATCAGAGTATTAAAGACAACGTAGTCAAAAAATCTCAGTAATTGAGGTGCGCTAGGGTTTGTTGATTGCCGCAAAAAATCAAAACACTGGGAGAGGCTTGGGCCGCCTTCATGTTGATATTTCATTTCAGGAATGCAGCCTAATGCTTGACAAAAATCTTCTTGATGTAAGCGTTGTAAGATACCGTCAGAACTTCTAACGCGATCAAAACGCTCCACTAGCAAAAAACGTACTTGTTGAACTTGACGAATGACTGTGTTGGCGGGTTGAAGTTGCATCAATTTTGCCAAAGCCATACAAAATCCTTCATTAGTAACGCTATCATCCACAGAAAGAATTGCCGGTTTCAAAATATGAGAGCTTGGTGTCCCATTAAGAGGTAAACCTATTCGATGACCATCATAAATAACAGGGAGTTTATCTTGTGCCCCAGCAAGAGAAAGACGATAACCTTCATCATCACCAACAAGCATAGGCCGTAAAGGTAGCTCCTCTAAAGTGTGAAGCAGTTCTGAATCGCTCAGCCATTTAATATTTTTCGAGGCATCTTTTAAGTTCGGTAATGGTAATTCTGCCTTGGGTTTGATAAAGCTTACCGCACCAGCACACTCACCACCAATGTTGTCTAACAAAGAAAAGTCATTTTGAACGGAAACATGGAATTGTTTTGCGATAAGACGACGTAGACGACCTTCGGGCAGTAAACCTGAAAAAAACGGGCGAGCTAAACTATCGTCAAAGATTCCCTCTTGTAAAGGCAGTGAGTATGATAAAGGGATAGCATGGTTATTTTTTAACCAATCTGATGTATAGCCAAAACTAAGCTTACCCTTTTCTAAAGATAAGTAACCTACAAGATGATTAAATAACCAAACAGCTAAAGTGTTACTCTTCATACGTTAAACCCTGAAGGCCAGAGATATGAATGGTGCCTCCTAAGGCATGTAAAACTTGAAGCATGCGATCGAGTTGAATCGTTGGTTTTCCAGCCTCTAAATCCACAATAAACCGAACACCTACGCCGGCCGCTAAAGCTAATTGGGGCTGAGTCAAAGCAAGCTTCTTGCGAGCCAATCGGACCGCGTTACCGATGTGATAGGTAGACTCCATTTTTGCCATAGCCATAATAATTTCCCTTTCGGGAAATTGTATCAGTTAAAAGCAGATGAATCAAAAAAATTACCCTCTCGGGAAATAATGGCAATACATGATTTTAAAAAGCAATTAATTTACCGTTCGGTAAATTAATTAGAGGATCTGTTTCGAAGTAATATATGAAGTAATAAATAAAAAATACCTCGGAGACAAACATGCCAAGAAAATTTGTTGATATTTCTATTTTTTTAGAAAATGATGTGCTGAGTGATCCGCCATCATTTAAACCTAAAATCGAATACTTTACCCATCAAGATACGGTAGAGCGTATTGCTACTTTTTTTCCGGGATTACAAAAAAATGATTTGCCCGACGGAGAGGGATGGGCGGTTGAAGTGGCAACAATTTCGACACATAACGGCACTCACCTAGATGCTCCTTACCATTTTCATAGCACGATGGATAAGGCTTTAGGTGAACAGAAAAAATCCAAAACGATTGATGAAGTACCACTGGAGTGGTGTTTTCAGCCAGGCGTAAAACTAGATTTTCGGCACTTTGCAGATGGCTATGTGGTGAGTGCAAAAGATGTCGAGGCTGAGCTCAAAAGAATCAATCATGAACTAAAGCCATTAGAAAT
>CANFUO010000096.1 GCA_947450225.1 Burkholderiaceae bacterium
GGCTAACCACTCTTCTCTAGAACAAAACCCAGGTCGTGAAGATGCACTTTGAAACGCAATCTGCATAATCTCTTCTTCTGACAATTCAAAATCAATCATTTCCCGAAGAGGCTGCTCACAATACCAAGGAGTATCAAAAAAGATCTCAATACGGTTTCCTTCTGGATCCCGAAAATAAATCGACAATGCATTGCCATGACAAATACTGACAAGATCATGCGTGCCTGAATTGGCTTTAGCACGACTTAAAAATAACTTTAAAAACGCAATATTGGGTACCCGAAACGATATTTGGTTAATCGGATTAAAGGACAATTCTTGCGGTCGACCCGTTGCCATCACAATCTGATGATGTTCTTTTTCATTACGACTCAAAAAAACGAGCTCAGTTGTACCTAATTGCCCTTGATCTGTTACTTTAAAGTCAAGTACCTCTTGATAATAGGTCGCCATTAATCGTATGTCATGCACGGCAAACCCCATATGACTGAGCTGCAATGCTTCTTGAGATAGTGCCTGTGACTCTGACATCGGTTTCCTATTCTGCTTTGATAAGTTGGGTATATTTTACTTTTTATAGATTTAAATCTTCTTCGTTACTTCCGGGGTCGTTAGAACAGCTTCTACACTTAATTTTTGGGCAACTTCGAAGGTAATCAGGTCTGAACTTCCACCTACTGGATAAGTAACAATGACTTTAATAGGCTTTAACATAAATGTCTAGGCTTGTATCATTTGAACAAACACGAGAAGAAAAATAAATAGTGCTTGTTGGAATAAAACCTTGTATTGTTTTTTGTATGCCTGTACAAAAGGTCTAAGCGTGGATAAATTCAATTTATCGTCTCCGTGTTATATTTTTTTACTAATATTTTTAACAAATCCTATTTGTAAAATATACTAGCACATTAGAGCCTTAAATCCTATTAAATAACCCCTCAACGAGACATACGAAGATGCAAGCACCTCAAGCCAGTTCCAAGCCAGATCAAACACTTTCCCGTAATATGACCCTCCTTGCCCACCATGAACTTGGTGGCTTTGGTGGTCTTGGTGAAGGTATGGGTTTACAAATCACTAAAGATGGTCGTCGAATCATGTGGCTAGCCCATGAGTCTGCCCCAAAAAACTTTTCAGGGATGGATGTCACCGATCCTAAAAACCCTCGTTTAATTGTTCAAACCGATTTACCGCATATGCAACTCCGCTCCAACTCTTTGGATGTGTGGGGTGATATTTTGGCGGTAGCTTATCAAACGCAAACTGTCGGCCTTAAACCGGCTGGTGTTGATTTATTTGATGTGAGTAACCCAGAAAACCCAAAGCTCTTATCTCATTTTGATTGCTCAGGACCTTTTTCAAGAGGCGTACACGCCTTATGGTTTGTTGATGGTAAATATATTCACATGTCCTCGGGCTCTGGGGATTTTGAGCCAACAAACCCTCTAGATGATCAATTTTATCGGATCTTGGATGTTTCAGATCCTACAAATCCAGTTGAAGCTGGACGCTGGTGGTATCCGGGAACCCGAGTTGGTGACGAGGCTCCTCCTCCGCCAAGACATCCAAAATTTGATACTGGTTATCGTGTTCATAATTCCAATGTTTTCCCGCGTGAACCTCATCGTGCTTATGTTGGCTATATCGATGGTGGTGCCTTTGTTCTCGATATCTCGGATATGAAAAATATCCAAGTGATTTCACACTGGAATCACTCCCCACCTCTCAATGGCTTTATTCATACTGTCTTGCCATTATTTGATCGTGGCTTATGGATTGTGAGTGATGAGTGTGTGCGTGATGATGGTCTGGACTGGCCTAAATTGGTATGGGTAATTAACAGTAAAGATGAAAAAAATCCGGTCTCTATCTCAACGTTTCCAATGCCTCCAGTAGAGGTTTTTGGGAAGCGTGGCGGTCGTTATGGTGCCCATAATCTTCATGAAAATCTCCCTGTTCCAAGTTCTTTTTATTCAGATACGATTATTATTGGAACTTTCTTCAACGGCGGGATCCGTGTCTATGATACGACTGACCCTTACCGCGTTGAAGAGATTGCCTATTTTGTCCCTGGTGCTCCGAAGCTTTCCCCTATAGGATCTGTTCAAATCAACGATGTCTATGTTGATGAGAATGCCATTGTGTATGGTGTCGATCGTTTTGGTGGTGGACTGTACATTTTGGAGATGAATATTTAATTCGATGAATTTCCAAAGAGATGTTCTAGCGAGCAAAATACCAGTAACAATCATTACAGGTTTTTTGGGTAGTGGTAAGACAACACTGATTTCTCAACTCGTACGTCACCCAGCAATGAATCGGGTGGCTCTGGTGATTAATGAGATTGGTGAAATCGGGATTGACCATGATCTTGTTGAGAGCTCAACAGAAAACATCACACTGTTGTCGAACGGTTGTATTTGCTGCTCCGTCAGAACCGATATGCAAGAAACTCTGCGTGATCTTTTTGCTAGGCGCTCCGTTGGTGAAGTATTTGATTTTGATCGCATCATTATCGAAACCACTGGCCTAGCTGATCCCGCACCAGTCTTGCAAACACTCGTTAGTGATACTCTTTTAGAGGCTCAGTTTCGATTTGATGGTTTAGTTACTTTAGTTGACGCGGTGAACTTTTCTTCACTCGTGGATTCGCAAGCAGAAATCGTCAAACAAATTGCAATCGCTGACAAAATATTGTTAACGAAAACAGATTTAGTTGAACCGTCGGCCATTGTGTCATTGGAAGAACGGATTCGGTCGATCAATACTTCTGCTCTGATTGTTCCCGTTCTTCATGGCTTAGTTTCTCCAAACGAATTAATGGGACTTGGGCTCTCTTCTTCAAAGTCTGCCGCTAAAATTCTCGCGTTTTTGGGTAATGATCCTGAACAAGAGAAATATTTAGGTTCGTTTATTCAAGCACATAGTTCGAAAATACAAACTTTATCCTTGCGTTTTGATGAGCCATTTACTTGGCAAGCTTTCTCAAGCGCTCTTGAGTTACTTAGTAACCTCCGCGGACCTGATCTTCTTCGTCTTAAAGGGATTGTGAATGTGGATGGCAAGCCAGTAGTGGTTCAAGGTGTTCAACACATTTTTCATCCACCGGTCAACTTAAGCCAATGGCCAAGTGAGGACCATCAAACTAGGCTGGTATTTATTACGCGTAATATCGACGCTCAAATCATCCGCGGTTTGTTCGATACTGTTCGCTTGTTAAATACGCCACCAGCTTAGTTAGTTTTTTTGTTAGCTTTTCTAGTGAACTGTTCTTACTTAGCTATTTTTACTAAGCCACTCTTTTAATTGCGCTTCCAAGAGCGCATACTCTTTTAACAGTCCTTCGTAGACAGCGGCTTCTATCGTCCCACCATTTTTAAGATGCCCATCTAATTCGCTAAAAATTGTAGCTAAACGGACCGCTCCAATTTGTCGAAATAATCCTTTTAAAACATGAATAATCGCTTTTGCTTCAATCCACTGCTGCGATTCAATCGCCTCACGTAATAACTTTAAGTAATTGGGCATATCATTCATAGAGCCTAGTAAAAGAACGCTAGCAAGTTTTTTATGGTCCGAGACAAAGGTCGTTAACCACTGCGCACTGAATATATCTTCTGTACGGTTTTCTAATACATTTTTAAGGGTAACTGCTGCTGATTGAGTCAATATTTGAGTATCTATTATTTTGGTTTTTAAATGTTTATCAACTACTTTTGATAAAGTTTTTAAATCGATAGGTTTGTACATAATGTCATTCATGCCGGCATCCATACAGCGCTTAATATCTTCTGCATAATCAAATGCTGTCACTGCAACAATCGGGGTGGGGTTTAATTTTTTAATTTCTTCCCACTCACGTATTGCAATAGTCGCCTCAATACCATCCATCTGAGGCATTTTTACGTCCATCAAAATAAAGTTGATGCTAGGGTCAGATTTAAATATCTTGAGTGCTTCTTTGCCATCCGCTGCCTGCCAAGATTCAATATTTAAAGTATCTAGTAAAGAAACAAGCACAAGACGGTTCGTCTTAATGTCCTCAGCAATTAAAACTTTACCTACCTTAGGGACGGGTTGATCCTCAAGTGTGCTATCAAATTCGTCGTGAACAGGGGCTTGTGACAAAAGTGTATCCTTGTATATTAATATTCATTAAAAGATATTATAGTAATAAATGCTTAACAATAACGTCTAATATAGGGAGAAATATGAACGATTTAATTAATGATGCAAAAGCTTTAATACAAGAATCCAAGCAGACACGCCGTACTTTTATAAAAAGCTCTGCATTCGGTGGCTTAGGCTATGCCCTAGCGGCTTCGCCTGTGATGGCTCAAGCCATCAAGACAGACTTTACTGGCCTTAAATGCTCTGATGAAACCATTGTTTATGGCGATTCAAAATTACCGATTTATGTTGCAAGGCCAGAAAATGCTAAGGGTGCTCTACCAGTGATCATCGTTGTTAGTGAGATTTTTGGTGTGCATGAATATATTGCCGATATCGCTAGGCGTTTCGCTAAGCTAGGCTATTTGGCAATCGCCCCAGAATTCTTTTATCGCGCTGGCAATCCACAACAACTTTCTAGTATCGCCCAGATCCAATCCGATATTGTCGCCAAAACTCCGGACCAACAAGTATTAACGGATATTAAAGAGACCCTTAATTGGGCTAAAAACAACGGTGGTAATGCTAATCGGGTCGCAATTAATGGCTTTTGCTGGGGTGGTCGAATCGTCTGGATGGCCTGCGAATCTTTACCCGGCATCAAAACTGGTATTGCCTGGTATGGTCGTCTGACTGGAGATAAATCAACCAACTTTCCCAATCACCCGATCGATTTAGCGGCACAACTCAAAGCACCAGTATTGGGATTATACGGCGCCAAAGATACTGGGATTTCTGTAAGTACGGTCGCAACGATGCAAAACGCTTTGCATCAACTCAAGTCAAACCGGGCCGCTCAACAGTCTGAGTTTGTTTTATATTCCGCCGCTGGTCATGCTTTCCATGCTGATTATCGCCCAAGCTATGTCCCTGCTGCTGCTGCTGATGGCTGGAGTAAGGCAGTTGCTTGGCTCAAGGAAAAAGGCGTCTAATTGGCTGACCTTTCAAGATAACGAAGACCTAAAGATACGCCTATTACAAAACCTGCAACAGTAATAAAAGAAGATAAGGCTAAGGTGGACATTCCACTTAAGCCTTGTCCAAATGTACATCCTAGGGCTGTTACTCCACCAATACCCATCAACGCACCGCCAATAATGTGATGCATGGTGTCTTGTGCGCTACTAAATCCTTGTAATCGCCATTCTCGTCTTAAGATTGCACTAGCGCAGGAGCCTAGTGTAATTCCCACGGCAATGATCATTGCAAAACTGATGGTTTTCGATGTGTCACTAAATAGCGTCAAATAATCTAACCAATAAGCCATCGGCGCAGTCAAGGAGGCACTTTCCATCTTCCCAGAATTAGTAGCAACAAATAAAGGTTCTAAGGTGTTTGGATTTTCTGCTACATAACCAAGATGTCCTGAAATCCACCAAAAAGTAAGTATCGATACACCGACTAAAACACTTATCCACCATTGTCCATGTTGGCGAAATTCCGTATTTTTGAAGGCAAAGAATAATAAACCTAGCGCAAATAAACTACTCACCAAAACACCTAGGGTTAATGGGTCCATCGGTATGATCAAATGAAGCAAGCTTGCCAAGTCCTGGTGTACAGGTAACTGCAGATAAACTTGATCGACACTACCTACGCGAATGACTGCAAAAATTCCTCTCAGCGTCATTTGTGCAAATACACCAGCCACCAAAAGAACAATGAGTGATTTAAGGCTACCACCCCCTAGTCGTACGAGATTTTTAGCGCCACATCCTGAGGCTATCGACATACCAATACCAAATAAAACACCTCCGAATAGATGCGATAACCAGAGAAGTTTGGCGCTTGTATATATCGTTTGATGGACATCAATCCAAGCACTTGCATGCATCATACTGGTACCTAAAACAGCTATGGCTAGGGCAACACACCACTGCCGAGCTCGGCTCCAGGATTGCATGAGTAACACGTCACTAATGGCACCCATGGAACAGAATTGGGTTCTTTGCATCCCAAATCCAAGGAAAAATGCAACCACGAAGGCGCTCGTCAAAACAATGGTATTGAGGTAAATGAGATCAGGCATCTATCAATTTTACAAGATTCATCGATTACTTATAAAACGCAGGAGTTGCCTGTGGCATTAACATTAACGATACGTTTGTTTTGAACAGTAAAGGTGGTGCGACATTCGCTTGTATAGGTATATCCTGGTGAGCCCGGAATCGGTCTTGTGAACACTGCGTCACCTTGTCTGATGACTTGAACGGATGAAGGTGTGGGTGGTATATAGTTTTGTTGCTTGTTATCATAGGTGAGGTATTTCGCTTGGTCGGTTTGATAGCTACTCGTTGGCGCTCCCCATGAAGAAATCAAACTGTCTTCATCTGCACCGATCCACCCATTGACCATTTTGGTGTATTTCTCAGCCGACATACATCCTAGCAAGGTAAAACAACTGCAAATAATAATCAGGTACGCCTGAAAAGTTTTAAATTGCATGACAAACCTCCTAAATGATCGTTTAAGTATACAAGTGAGGTGTTAAAAAACAATCTTAGGAACCTTAAGATAAAGACTAATGACCTAATAAAGAAATCACGCGTTCTTGATCTGCAATTGCCCATAATCTTGGCAGTAGGCTTTTCATCTCAGCTTCGGTTGCTGCTCCGCTAAATAGCGCTAAGCGAATTGCTTTTTCTTCTATTTCAGGTCGAGATAAGGTGTTGCCTGGATCGCCTTTTGGCTCGTCTACACGACCATGCAAAAGTCTGCCATCCATCGTTTTTACTGAGACTTTACCAATCCAACGCGCTGGATAGGCGCTGTCCACTTCAGGGTCTAATTGCATCGTCACTCTTGCACATAATGCTTGTGTCTGGGGATGATTGAAGAATCTCTCAAATTCATTTAAACCTGCATAACCATGTTGCGCAGCGAGTGCCAGTACCGTTCCCATCGAAAATTTAGATTGATGCACTGTTTTTGGATCAACGACGGGCCCCAAAACATCAATCGCCCCTTGATGGACAAAGGTGATTACTTCTTCAATATCTGCCGCCTTTAATTGATGTTCATTCATCACTTGTAATAATGCATCTGCTGCAGGATGGGTGTGGCGACAGGATGCATGGTATTTGAAAGAAGTTTCCACAAGCGCCCAGCGCTCACCCAAACGATCTGTTAACTTTGACACATCTGCGTCTGTAGACATGCCTGCAGCCATGCCTTGCGATCCTTCTAAAATCTTTTTTGCACCCGTAAAGCCATCTTTTGCCAGATAAGCTGATGTCAAGCCTGTACCAGCAGCATGGGCTGTGTGGAGTTGCTTAGAATCTGCCGCATCTTTTAAAAACTCCCATAAGCCTGCTGCTTGTGTTCCTGCCGAGCCAAAAGCATGCAACATTTGCTCAGGGGTTAATTTGAGTAAATGCCCTACCGCTGCTGCTGCTGCAATCGTTCCTGCAGTGCCTGTTGTATGAAATACCTTATAGTGAGACCTGCCTAAAAACTCCCCAACACGGATGCCCACTTCATAGCCAGCTATACAGGCAACTAAAAATTCTTTTCCACTGGCTTGAATCGATTGTGCTACGGCTAATGCTGGTGAAAACACAACTGTCGCGGGATGGAATACGGAGGCATTATGCACGTCATCTTGTTCAACAACATGAGAAGCAGCTGCATTGACCATCGCGGCAAAATACGGGCTTGTGCCGGTACGGTCAATTAAGACCTCCGCAGATCCTGAGACTGGCCCCATGTGTTTGGTGTAGCGATTGACGATCTCAACGGCGCGAGCACCTTTACCGGCTAAGGTAGAACCCACCCAATCCACGAATAAATCTTCAGCTTTTCGGAAGACTTCTTGCGGAATCATTTGCGCTTCTAATAAAGCCGCAAAACTTGCGAGTTCTTGTGA
>CANFUO010000097.1 GCA_947450225.1 Burkholderiaceae bacterium
AATCAATTAAACCAAGACTACAACGCCAAATTTGGCTTCCCCTTTATCTTGGCAGTGAAGGGCTACCAAAGAGCGGCAATTATTGAAAATTTTTCACAAAGGTTGAATAACGAAGTACCTAAAGAGTTCCTGGAGTGCATTCACCAAATTGGACTTATTGCGCTATTTCGCCTTGGGAATTTAGTGACCTAAATGCCAACTTGGTGCAAAATAAGGATTAAGAACCGATTAATTTAGACTTGAATCGTTTATATTATTGCTAACTTATATAGAATTATTCATCGAAAGGCAGCGAAAAATGAAAAAAATGTTACAGAAAGTATTAATCGCTTTTTTTACATTGACTGCGGCAACGAGTTTTGCGGACACAGCAATTAAATTTCAATTAGATTGGCGTTTTGAGGGGCCGGCTGCTTTTTTCCTATTGCCTGTCGAGAAAGGCTACTTCAAGCAAGTTGGGTTAGATGTCACTGTTGATGCTGGTAATGGTTCTGGAAACGCGGTGAATCGTGTTGCATCTGGCGCATACGATATGGGGTTTGCTGACTTAGCCGCCCTGATGGAGTTTTACGGAAACAACCCTGACGCACCAAATAAGCCTGTAGCTTTAATGGTTGTTTACGGGAACACCCCAGCAGCAGTTATGGCTTTAAAAAGTTCAGGAATTAAATCACCTGCCGATATGACGGGCAAAAAATTTGGTGCCCCAGGATTTGATGCGGGTAGAAGATCATTCCCCTTATTTCAGGCGGCTAACAAGGTTGGTGCTGTTAATTGGATCAGTATGGAGCCGGCACTCAGAGAGACGATGCTAGCAAAAGGTGATTTAGATGCAATTACTGGATTTGGATTTACTTCAATTCTAAATTTAGAGGCTCGCGGTATCAAAGCAGAAGAAATCGTTTCTTTTCCTTATCCACAATATGGCGTCAAACTATACGGTAACGTTATTATTGCTTCTCCAAAGCTGATTAAAGAGAACCCTGCCGCCGTCAAAGCTTTCCTAGAGGCATTTACAAAAGGCGCTAAAGAAGTCTTAGCTAATCCTGATGCTGCAATCGCTACTGTTCAACGCAGAGACGGTATTATCAATGTTGAGCTAGAAAAACGTCGTTTGAAGATGGCGATTAAAGACGCTATCGTTACCCCAGATGCAAAGGCTGAGGGTTTTGGAAGTGCATCATTACCACGTGTTGCATTAATGGCATCACAAGTCTCTGATGTCTTTAATACCAAGACACGTGTGAATCCAGATATTGTTTGGAATCCAAATTTCTTGCCATCTGCCGCAGCACGAAATATTTTCCCTAAATGAGCGCATCTTTTATTCAGTTTAAAGATGTGTCACACACGTATGACAAAGGGGCCATCAATGGCCCTTTTGCTATCGAAGATATTAATTTTGAGGTGAAAAAAGGCGGCTTTGTCGCCATTGTTGGCCCCTCCGGTTGTGGTAAATCCACTTTCATGAAACTAACTACTGGCTTACAACACCCAACGCGTGGCGAGATCATCATCAATGACCAGCCTGTGACTGGCCCATTAAGTATTAGTGGTATGGCTTTTCAGGCCCCAACACTATTGCCGTGGCGCACGACATTAGAGAATGTGATGTTGCCCTTGGAAATTGTTGAGCCCTTTCGCTCTCAAATGCGTTCTAAAAAAGAAGAGTTTAGAGATCGTGCGATTCGATTGATTGAAAGCGTTGGTCTTAAAGGGTATGAGGATAAGTTACCTTATCAACTGTCTGGAGGCATGCAGCAAAGAGCTAGTATTTGTCGAGCTTTGATACATGAGCCACAAATGTTGCTTCTCGATGAACCATTTGGAGCATTAGACGCTTTTACTCGTGAAGAGTTGTGGAATATTCTGCGCGATCTTCATGCCGCCCAAGGATTTAATGTTGTCTTGGTAACACATGACTTAAGAGAGGCTACTTATCTTGCAGATGAAGTGTATGTAATGTCTAGAAGACCTGGAAAAATTGTTCACCGTCGAGAAATCGATTTGCCTAGACCAAGAGATCTGGAAGTAACTTATACAGAAGCTTTTACTTCAATTGTGCATGAGTTACGAACGCACATTGGAAAGGTTAGGGAAGCTTGATGCAAAAAAAATCTATATTAGAAAAATATGCTTCGCTTTGGTTGCTTTTATTCACGATAGGGATATGGCAGATTATCTGTGTCGGGTTAAATGTCAGTGATTTTATTTTCCCAAGCCCATATCAGATTGCTATAAATTTAGTTGAGTTTAAAGGTGAAATTCTGCGCCATGCTTGGACCACTTTTTGGACAACGATGGTAGGATTTGGTATCTCTATTGTTGTAGGTGTTTTCTTAGGATTTTTAATTGGCTCTTCACGGATGGCTTACGACGCTTTTTATCCGTTGATGACTGCTTTTAATGCCTTACCAAAAGCAGCTTTTGTACCGATACTTGTTGTGTGGTTTGGTATTGGTGCGGGGCCAGCAATTTTGACAGCCTTCTTAATTAGCTTCTTTCCTATTATGGTCAATATTGCAACGGGCCTTTCTACGCTCGAGCCTGAGCTAGAAGATGTTTTAAGAGTTCTAGGAGCTAGTCGGATTGATATCTTGAAGAAAGTGGGAGTTCCTAGATGTTTGCCTTACTTTTTCGCTAGTTTAAAAGTAGCAATTACCTTAGCATTTGTGGGGACGACTGTATCTGAAATGAATGCCTCTAATGAAGGTATAGGCTACTTATTAGTCTCAGCTGGTTCCGCTATGCGTATGCCTCTTGCATTTGCGGGCTTAGTTGTTATCGGAATCATGGCGATGTTTATGTATGAGTTCTTTGCCGTGGTAGAAAAAAGAACAACATCTTGGGCGCATCGAGGTAACAAGTAGGGAATGATTATTCCGTAGGGTTGTTATTCTGACGGTGGTGAATTGGTACAGAAAATTGGTATTCAATATCCCATGGGAAGAAAACCCACTGGTTTTGTTTGAACTCCCTCACATATAGGTCAACCAAGGCTTTTCCTGCGGGCTTTGCATATAAAGTACAAAAGTAAGCTTTTGGAAGTTTTGAGCGAATAAATTTGGCTGTTTTTCCGGTATCTACTAGATCATCAATGAGAAGGAATCCTTCACCATCCCCATCAATCATTTTGATGACTTCTAAATCATTTTGTTGTTGATCAATACCAGTAGAGCCGCTACCGTAACTTGAAATACAGACCGTATCAATCAGTTTAATATCTAATTCTCTGGCAATGAGTGCGCTGGGGATTAAACCACCCTTGGTAATTGCGATAATACCTTTCCAAGAGCCGATTGAAAGTAATTGATTGGCGATAAATTTTGCATCACGCTGCAATTCTGTCCACGAGATAATGACTTCATCTTTATAGGGGCGGTGGTTATCCATAGGTATGTCGTTTGTATATTGTAAATTTTGATTATGTCAGAACATACGCTCATTGTAACTTGCTAAACGGAAGAGCAGACGAGTTAACTTGCGTGATTATTGCTTAAAAACAAATTTACCTGCAACCATGGTTGCCACTGGAAATAGATTACGAATCTCATTGATGGGTACGGTTAAATAATCTTTATTTAGCACCAACAAATCAGCATATTTACCCGGTTGAAGAGAGCCTAAATTTTGTTCTTGAAACATCAGTTGAGCATTGTTTCGCGTATGGGCGATTAATGCCTCTTCACGAGTCACAGATTGATAATTAATTTTTTTGCCATTGACCATTCTTCCCGTTATCGCAAAATCGAGGTTATAAAATGGGTTAGCCGTTGTAACAGCAGTAGCATCAGAACCAAGTCCCCAGGGAATTCCACTATCTTGAACTAACTTAAATGGCGGCATCGTTTTCGAGTGATCTTGATGGACATCTTGCATTAATTGACCTTGAATCAATGGACGGCAATGAAGACCAACGGACATGCCGAGTTTTTTCATCCGATTGATTTGTTCAATGGTTATTTGATCGACGTGAGAAAAGCTCCACTTCAAACCTTTAATTGGGATTTCTTTATTAAGAGCTTCGTATTCATCTAGATAAGAATCAATTGCATTATGCATTTCCACATGAGCATTGAGCATTAAGCCTTTTGCTGCGATTGCTTTGATTAATCTTCGAACCTGCTCCATATGTTGAGCTTGAACTTTATAATCTTTACTCAGCAAGGTTGTTGAGGCTGGGGCATAAACAGACTCTCCCCAACCAATATTATCAATAAAATCATTTCCTTGAAAAGGTTTTTGAGAGTTCACCTCTAATAAAACTTTATCGACCTCTTGAGGATTAGTAGGTGATCGCATTGTTGTATAAAAAGCCCTTACAGTTAATTGATTCTGATCTGCTAATGATTGATAAGCTTGATAGTGACGCTCATCAATACCTCTTCCACCAGCGTCATACCATGCGGTAATACCCAATTGATTTAGATAAGTTGCATAATTTTTAACATTTTTTTGCCATTCTTGGGAAGTTGGTAAAGGTAGCTTTGCCGCTATAAAAGCCACCCCACCAGCACCTTCCACAATCCCAGTTAACTTACCATTGGCATTTTTTAAAATTTTTCCACCACGCGGATCCGGCGTATTTTCATCGATATTTAATTGTGAAATAGCTGCAGAGTTTAAAAACGTACGAAGATAAACCTCTTGGATAACAATTGGAATGCTATTTGAAATTTGATTTAATTCTTCAAGATCAAATCCCCTTTGGTCATCTAAGAACTGCGTTCTTGACCAACCACCTATTGTGATGACCCATTCCCCTGCCTTTGCTTTAGTTACTGCTTGCTTAATTAGTCGAACAGCTTCCTTACGGTATAAAACCCCATCGAGGCGCAGTTCCATATGCTCGGGAGAGCGGATAAAGTGGGCGTGGTTATCAATCAATCCCGGGATAACTGTTTTACCTTTTAAGTCGACGACCTCAGTTGCTTTACCCTTCAGTTTTAAGATGAATGCATTAGTTCCAGTAGCCGTAATCCTATCGTCAGTGATTGCCATCGCTTGAACAATCCTAAACTGCTGGTCTACAGTAATTATTTTTGCATTATGAAGAATCAGATCAGGAGTTTTTTGCGCAAAGGAGATGGAAGATAGCCATACGAAATTTAAGAAAAATAATCTTAAAAGAAATTGGTATTTAGAAGTAGTGATTCTTTTCATATTGCATTTCCCCTCAGTCTGTTAGCTAGCGCCTATTCTTCCACTTAATAGTGATGGATGAAAAGCTTTCTGATCCACTTTGTCTTCTAATTGATTTATTTCCCCCATTCTATATCTAGAAGCCTAAAACGACAAAAATATTTATACAAAACTAAGACGAATTAGTGATAACCAATACCTCATTGACCTTAAGTCTAGGGGAGTCATTTTTGAACGCCTTGAAATTACATTAAAAAGAACGGTATAGGTATTTCTACCGATTCAAAGGAGTTGACTTCATCGCTGTTTACGCACAAGTTCCGAACATTCGAATGAATTTTCTAGTAAAAGACGAAGTTAGTGTTGAGTAGTTAGAGTTTTATAAGTACAGAGAGCTTATGCAGCTGACCAGCCGCCATCTAGCATCAAAGCGCTTCCCGTCATCAAGCTAGAAGCGGGGCTTGCTAAAAAAACAATTGCACCCATGATTTCTTCGAGTTGACCAAGTCGTCCAAGAGCAATTTTATCAATGACCCATTTTCTAAAAGTCGCATCCGCAAACATGGGTGCTGTCATATCGGTTTCAATAAAAGTTGGGCAAATCGTATTTACACGAATATTCGCTTCACCAAGCTCCCAGGCCAAGGATTTCGTCATACCTTCTAAGGCATGTTTGCTGGCGCAGTAAAGGGTGCGTCTTGGACTTCCTACTACGCCCATTTGCGAAGAGATGTTAATAATAGAACCCGGAAGTCTCGCTGCTAAAAGTTGCTGGGTTACTTTGCGTGTGACATAAAAAGCGGCCTTGATATTGAGATTAAAAACGGCGTCGATATCCTCATTTTTAACATCAACGAGATTCTTTGGACGATTCGTGCCAGCATTGTTGACCAAAATTTGAAAGGGTTCACGACCCTCAAGTGCTTGATCAACCGCTAGCGGGTCGGTGACATCGAGTTGCAGAATCTCACTCGTAAAACCAGCGGACAGCAATTCTTGTTGAGAGGACTCAAGGGTGTCAATAGATCTTGCAACCAAAGTCACTTGCGCACCAGCTTGGGCTAAGGCAAGCGCAGCAACATAACCGATGCCACGACTCCCCCCCGTTACTAGTGCACGCTGACCATCTACTCTAAAGTTAGGCGCTTGCATAATCATTACTTTGCCGCAACTGGCTCATACCAAGCGAGGTCAGGACGATTGCCGTATCGACGCACTCGAATATTCGCCTGTTCACCATGACCCGCAAAGTTTTCCATATGGCAAAGACGAGAGCAGTATTCACCCATCGTTGTACTTGCTTCATCAGTGAGTACTCTTTGATAAGTACAGGTCTTGAGAAATTTTCCAACCCAAAGACCGCCGGTATAACGTGCATTACGATTAGTCGGTAAAGTGTGATTCGTACCAATGACCTTATCGCCAAAGCTAACGTTCGTTCTTGGACCAAGGAAGAGGGCGCCAAAGTTCGTCATGTTATTCAGGAAGTAATCAGGATCTTTTGTCATCACTTGAACGTGCTCAAAGGCTAATTCATCAGCTTTTTGAAGCATTTCTTCATAAGTATCACAAACAATAACTTCCCCATAATCAGCCCAGCTTTGTTTAGCAATTGCTCCTGTTGGAATGATAGCTAATTGGCGCTCAACTTCCGCCATAGTCTCTCTTGCAAGCTTTTCACTATTAGTAAGGAGAGTCGCTGGAGATGTTGGTCCGTGCTCTGCTTGACCTAAAAGGTCCACAGCACATAATTCGCCATCAACCGATTCATCAGCAATGATTAAAGTTTCGGTAGGGCCTGCAAATAGATCAATACCAACACGTCCATAGAGTTGGCGCTTAGCTTCAGCAACAAACATATTTCCAGGACCAACAAGCATATCCACAGGAGCGATACTTTGCGTACCTACTGCCATTGCAACAACTGCTTGAACTCCGCCGAGGACATAAATTTCATCCGCGCCAGCCATCGACATTGCAGTGACAATCGCTGGGTGAGGTACGCCATGGAATGGCGGGGCAGTTGAAATAATACGTTTAACTCCGGCGACTTTAGCGGTTAGTACACTCATGTGTGCAGAGGCTAGAAGTGGGTATTTGCCACCAGGGATATAGCATCCAACAGCATTGACTGGAATATGTTTGTGACCCAGAATGACGCCAGGGTAGGTTTCAACTTCAACATCCTTCATGGAGTCCCGTTGAATTTGTGCAAAATTACGCACTTGTTTTTGGGCGAAGGTAATATCTTCGATTTCACGGGGAGAAAGAGCTTTGCGCGCTTTTTCAATTTCGGCTTGACTTAATCTGAAATCAGATGGATCCCAATTATCGAATTTTTTACTATATTCTCTGACGGCGACGTCGCCCCTTACTTCGACATCTTTAATAATGTCCTCAACAGTTTTGCGGACTTTGACATCCTCGTCTAAGCGAATTTGGACATCCTTGCCACGCTTAAGATATTTGATCATTTTTGCTCCTGATAGCTTGTTATTTGATTTTTGATTCTCTATTGTAAATGTATCTATTGAACCCGTATGACAAAGTCATCTGCGCAGATTTTTAGCAGCAAATTGGAATACTGAAATTTAGCTGCTTTTTTATACTTCATCTATCACAAGGTGACTTAGAGTGCCTAACTTAGAAATTTCAACTTCTAAATGGTCGCCAGCTTTCATCCATAAAGGAGGGGTTCGGGCAAATCCCACACCCTCCGGAGTTCCTGTAGCAATAACATCTCCGGGTAATAGGTTAGTGTAGCTTGAAATATATTCAATCAAGCAAGGTATATCAAATATAAGATCATCAGTTTTAGTATGTTGAACCTCTATGCCATTTAAACGTGTTTTTAGAT
>CANFUO010000098.1 GCA_947450225.1 Burkholderiaceae bacterium
GATTTGATAGCTCTAGTACCTGTATGCCTCTTAAAGGCTTATTATCCATATTCATCTTAAGAAAACAAAGTTGCTTTCCTGCCTATTCCGTAATGTTAGATCTTTTAGCAACTTCTTTCCAGGTTGTTAGCTCTTTTTGGACTAATTTCTTCATCTCATCAGGAGACATTGGATACAACTCTAAGCCAGGACTTTTTTCCAAGATAGCTGGTGTAATGACCTTTTTCAGTTCTTCACGCCATTTATCCATAATTGGCTTAGGGGTATTTTTGGGAGCAATCAAACCCCACCACTCTGCAGTATCAATTTCAGGATATCCAAGTTCTTTCAAGGAAGGTGTATTGGGTAAGGTACTTGAACGTGTTCCAGAGCTAATTGCCAAAGGTTTAATTGCACCTGATTTAATAAACGGCATCGCTGTAGTAAGGGATGCAATCATAATCTGTATATGACCGGCGACTAAATCAGCCATTGCTGGAGCTCCGCCTCGATATGGGACATGTTCTAAAGCAATACCAGTACTTGTTTTTAACATTTCACCTGTGAAATGCGAGTTTGATCTTGCACCAGTAGTGGCATAAGGATATTGTTTACCATTTTTTGTTTGGGCTACAAACTCCTGAAAAGTATTCGCCGGAAAATCTTTATGAACAACGACAACATGCGGTACTCGGCCAAGCATCGCCACGAATTCAAAGTCATTCATCGTATCAAATGGCATGTCCAATTTGGTTGCGGGGTAGATGGCGATAGCGCCAGTTGATACACAGAGTGTATATCCATCAGGTGCTGATTTAGCGGTAGCATCTGCCCCAATAAGGCCACCAGCACCTATTTTATTTTCAACAAGAACTGACTTTCCCCAAGCTTGAGTCATATGTTGTGCAATGACTCTACCCAAAAAATCTGTCGTAGCACCTGGAGCAAATGGCACGATCAAACGCACTGGCTTGCTCGGATAAGGCTCTGTAGATTGCGCGTTTACATGTATAGATCCAAGTAAAAACATACTCAAAAGAAATGCATGCAATTTTCTAGAAAACAGTCTCATATCCATCCTTTATTGTTATAAAGAAAATCTGGAATTCATTATTGTTATTGCAATCGTATCTTGATTGCTTATGTGTAAGTGTAATACAAACCCATCTTCCAAATACAAATAATTCTTATTGGACCTTTTTTGATTTAGAATTGAAAAAAAGAGGATCATTCCTCACATTTGATAGGAGACATGCATGAATGACTTGACATCAGTCAAATCAGAGGCCCCTTTACTTACAGGGTATGTTTCTCAATTTTCGACTCAATTAAAAGACTCTGACATCACCCCAGAATTAGACGCTCTCGGTAAAAAATCGATATTAGATGCTATTGGAGTCGCTCTTTCTGGATCCATATCAGAACCCTGTCATGTTCTTCTTGGATATATTAAAGACCTTCATTGCGCAGGCAATTCTGTTGTCATTGGATCAGACTTAAAAACATCCCCTCGATTTGCAGCCCTTGCGAATGGTACTGCAATGCATGCAGATGACTATGACGATACATTGCAAGCAGAAACGGGGAGGTTTCAAGGCATTCACCCTACCGCTCCTGTCCTTTCTGCCTTACTTGCCTATTCCGACTCTATAAAAGTATCAGGTAGAGATTTTTTAACTGCCTACCAAGTCGGTGTCGAAGTTTCCTGTCGACTATTTGACGCCACACATATTAATCACATCCTCCACGGATTTCATTCCACGGGTACATGTGGCATGCTTGGTGCAACAGTCGCTTTATCAAAACTGCAAAAACTGGATAGTACATCAACGTCCCTTGCGTTAGGAATCGCAGCAAGTCAAGCGGGTGGCTTACAAGAAAATTTCGGTACGATGGTCAAACCATTTCATGCAGGACGCTCTGCTGAGTCTGCAATCGTTTCCGTTGACCTTCAAAAAAGAGGCTTTACAGCCTCACCCATTATTTTAGAAGCCAAAAGAGGCTTTTTCCAGGCTCTTGGTGGCGGTTACGAGGCGGGTCGTTTATCAGACAAACTCGGAAATCCTTGGTCATTTCTTGATCGTGGCGTTTGGTTAAAGCCCTATCCAACAGGAAGCCTTGGCCATCCTGCGATGACTGCAATGCATGAGTTAATCAATCAACATCAAATTCATTTAAAAGATGTTGACAAAATTATTCTTAAAACAAGTCAAAATATTCACCACACCCTATTACATCACCAACCTAAAACCGAACTTCAAGCTAAATTTAGTTTAGAGTTTTGTTTAGCCGCACTTCTTGTTGATCGCACCTGTGGCTTAAACCAATTTAATGATGCCTATGTTAACTCGCCTGATATTCAAGCGGCGATTCAATTGATTGATTATTCGCCCTTCACCCCTGAAGAAGAAAAATCAAATCACCACACAATTGTGACGAGCTTTGTATCGATTTACTTAAAAGATGGCACGAACTTGTCTATCAGAAAAGATTTTGGTAAAGGCAATAAAGCCAACCCGATGTCGGAGGCCGAAATAGAAAACAAGTTTAAGGAATGTGCCGATTACCGAAAGTGGGATCCAGTAAAAACAGGTAAAGCTATTCAATTCATCAAAAATCTAGAATCAATGGACGATATCCGTAACTTAACCCAATTACTATCATCATGACATCTAAAAAAATACTTTCAAGCTTCTCTTTTGTAATCCATCTTTGCATTGCACTGATCTGTTCTACCTCCATTGCTGCTGATCCCCCAACTGAAATCACCAACTACCCAACAAAACCTATCAAATTCATCCTACCCTTTCCTGCAGGAGGAGGGACGGATAATTTAGCGAGGATTATGGCGCCTAAATTAACGCAAATTTTAGGCCAGCCTGTGATTGTTGACAACCGTCCAGGGGCCTCTGGCAATATTGCAACCGATGCTGTGGCAAAAGCAAATCCTGATGGCTATACCGTCTTAATGGGCTACAACACAGCACTGACTTTTAATCCATTGATTTTTCAGAATCTGAGTTTTGACGTACAAAAAGATTTAAAGCCAGTCACTTTACTCGCAACCGCTAAATATGTTTTAGTTGTTAACAATACAGTTCCTGCTAAAACAGTGAAAGAACTTATCTCCCTTGCTAAAGAAAAACCAGGCCAATTAAATTACTCCTCGGCCGGCAATGGCAGCACACTGCATTTGGCCGCTGAACTTTTTAAGTTTAGATCTGGTGTAGATATTGTTCATATCCCCTATAAAGGTGGCGGTCCAGCAACTTTAGGTGTTTTAGGTGGTGAAGTTCAAATGACTTTTGGTAGTGTTGCATCTGTTTTGCCACACATTAAATCTGGAAAGCTTCATGCAATTGGAGTTACTAGCTTAACCCGTTCCAATGTACTTCCTGATGTTCCAACCATTAGTGAGTCTGGTGTAAATGGCTATAACGTTACTTCTTGGTATGGCTTACTTTTACCCAAAAACACCCCTGATCAAATCGTTTCAAAACTCGCTCAAGCAGCGCATGAGGTCATTCAATCTCCAGAGGTGAAAGAAGCAATGGCTAAGCAAGGTGGATTAGAAGTAACCACCAGTACTCCAGCTGAATTTGATGAGCTCATCAAAAGCGAAACAAATATGTGGCGAGATCTGAATAAAAAATTAAAGATCACATCAAACTAATTATTTCATTAATCATTTATTAAGTAAGGTTATTTATGGCTCAAGATGTATCTCCAATCATGCTCAAATTAAGCAAATATATTTCTGCAGCAACTACTAAACCGATCCCAGAACATGTTTCTCAAAGAGCAAAATTACATTTAATTGATACCTTTTCTGCAATGATTTCTGGATCACGACTCGAACCAGGAAAAAAAGCCATTGCTTATATTAAAACTCTCGGAGGCACTCCAGAAGCAAGTGTGATTGGTACAAAAATAAAAACTACCGCTCAAAATGCAGCACTTGCAAATGGTATGTTTGGTCATGCTGATGAAACGGATGATACTCATCCTCCGTCATTAACTCACCCAGGAACGAGTGTTGTCCCTTCAGCTCTTGCCATCAGTGAAAAATATCGTCTTTCTGGGACTGAAATGTTGCGTGCCATTGTCTTAGGTTACGATATTTGCTCAAGAGTTTTATTAACATTAAAACCCATGCCCTTCCTAAGGTCAGGTCATCATGCTGGAGCTACGGGTCAATTATTTGGTGCCAGTGCAGCGGCAGGTTCACTATTAAAGCTCTCCCCCCTAGAAGTTCGTTATATGCTCTCCTATACAGGGCAACAAACCTCTGGTCTTTACACAATGTTTAGGGATCCTGAACATATTGAAAAAGCGTATGCTATGGGTGGTATGCCCGCTCATAATGGCATTCAATCTGCTTTAATGGTGAAATCTGGATGGACTGGTGTTGAGGATATTTTCTCTGGAGAGCGAGATTTTTTTCATACCTTTGCCCCAGAAGAGTTTGATCGAAATGATTTAGTAGACGGACTTGGAAAAAGATATGAAATGATGCGCGCTTCAATTAAACGATGGCCTATCGGTGGTCCTATTCAAGGTCCAATGCATGTCTTAAATGACCTCATTAAAGAGCATCAATTTAAAGCGGTTGATATCGCAAAAATTATCGCCAAAATGCCTGATAAAGAATTGGAAATTGTGAACAACCGTCCAATGCCTGATATCTCAGTACAACATTTACTCTCTGTCATGGCATTAGATGAAAAACTGACATTCAAATCAGCTCACGATTTCAATAGAATGAAAGATCCCGCGGTTTTAAAAATGCGCTCAAAAGTTTTTGCCATTGGTGATGCTAGCCTGACCGATGTTCAAAGACGTTGGCGTTGTGTTATGGAAGTACATTTAAAAAATGGCAAGGTTATTCATGGTCAAACCATGGCTGCAAAAGGAAGTTTTGAAAATCCTCTAACGATTTCTGAGGAAACCGAAAAAGCGATGGATTTAATTGCCCCGATACTTGGCAAACAACGCTCAATGGATTTAATTGATCAACTATTGCATATCGATCAAGTGAAAAATATTCGGAATTTACAAAGTTTCTTTACTAAATAAGTTACCAATACAGCGGCTCTTGCCTTCGAAGCATTTCATCACTATGCTATAGACTCATCTCATGTAGAGTCTATAGCTTTTTAAGGCGCTGGCAAATATGTATTCGGATTTTATAAAAGGCTTAATTGATGTATTGGGGTCTGATGGCGTTCTTCAACACCCCACAGAATTAGAGCCCTACCTCACTGATTGGCGAGCAATTTTTAAAGGACAGGCCTTAGCTGTCGTATTCCCAAAAACTAGCTCTGAAGTACAAACCATTGTTCAACTTTGCCAAGAGTTCGCTATCGCTATCGTTCCTCAAGGTGGCAATACAAATCTGACCGGAAGTGCAACACCTGAAAAAACAGGTCAACAAATCGTTTTATCGACGAAACGCATGAATAAAATCCGCTCGATTGATCTTGAAAACCAAACCATGGTTGTTGAAGCTGGTTGTATTTTGCAAACAATTCAAGAGAAAGCAGCACAGCTTGGACTCTTATTTCCATTGAGTCTTGCTGCTGAGGGGAGTTGTACGATTGGCGGGAATTTAGCTACAAATGCGGGTGGCATTAATGTTTTGCGATATGGCAATACCCGTGACTTATGCCTAGGTATTGAAGCTGTAACAGCAGGCGGTGAAGTTCTTGATGGTTTACGCGGCCTCAGAAAAGATAATACTGGCTATGATTTACGCAATCTCATCATTGGCTCCGAAGGAACTTTAGCTATTATTACTGCAGCTGTGATCAAGTTATTTCCTGCGCCCGTTAGCCGTTGTGCAGCTTATATCGCTGTTAACGATTACTCAGTCATCGTGAAGTTGTTACATGCTTTGCAAAAAAAAGCGGCGAATGAATTATGTGCATTTGAAATCATGTCTAAAGAGTCTTTAGATTTAACTCAATCGCATTTTCCGCAATTTTCCCACCCTATTTTTAATCAGTCTGAATATACTCTTTTGATTGAACTTGCCGAGTTTGATCAACACTCAATAGCACATCAATTACTCGAAGATGTACTAAGTACTGATTTGGAAAAAGGCACTATTCAAGATGTTTTGATTGCGACCTCACTTACACAAGTAAAACAATTTTGGGCGATTAGAGAACATATCACCTTAGCTCAAGCTAAAGAACTAGGAAATATCAAGTTTGATATTTCATTTGAAATTTCTAAGATTGGGCCATTTATACAAAGTACTAGCCAATTATTGATAGCGCGTTACCCTGGTATACGAATTATTAATTTTGGTCATTTTGGTGATGGTAATTTGCACTTTAATCTTTGCCCACCTATCGGTGTTGATCAGAACTACTTTACTCATCACGAAGAATCTATTTCTGCGCTTGTGTACGATCAAATAAGCCTTTTTAATGGGTCAATCTCAGCTGAACACGGTATTGGCCAATTAAAACGAGATTATCTTGCCAAGCATAGAGGCAATACAGCCTATCAAATGATGCAAGAAATAAAGAAAACATTAGATCCTAAACAGTTACTCAACCCGCATAAAGTCCTTCGCTAAGCTTGCTTTGCTGAGCTTACTTTGCTGAGCGACTTCACTCAGAATGTATTAATCAACTTTAATTTGTGCTTTTGCTACTACTTCTTTCCAAACAACCTGTTGTTGTGCAATTAATGCCGCAAAATCCGATGAAGGACCTCCACCAATCACAGCATCTTCACTTGCAAATCGCTCAGCAATAGCCGGTGAATGGAGCGCTTTATAGGTTTCTTCCTGTAGTTTTTTGATAATGGGCTCAGGCGTTTGAGCAGGCGCCATGATGCCGTACCACTGCACAGATTCAAAGCCTTTATATCCAGACTCTGCCACAGTTGGCAATTGCGGTAAAGACGGCAATCGTTGAGGCGTACCCGTTGCTATTGCCCTTAATTTTCCAGTGCGTATATATTGGAGCAAGGCAGGTGTTCCTGCTGAGAATACCTGAATTCTATTGGCCAATAAATCTGTGAGCGCTGGACCTGTTCCTTTATATGGGATATGCAACATTTCCATACCGGTAGCCAATTTAAGGTACTCCATGGCAAGATGACCCGCACTTGCATTACCTGCTGAACCATAATTGAGTTTACCTGGATTGTTTTTAGTGTAAGCCACTAATTCTTTCAAGGTTTTCACGGGTAAGTCTGGATGAACTACAAATAAACTTGGAACCTTGGCAAGTAAGGTAACCGGCGCAAAATCTCGATTAACATCATAGCCAGGGTTTGAAAATATGTAAGGATTAACAGCCATGGATCCAACATGACCAAGAATAATGGTATGTCCATCAGGCGCAGATTTAGCAACTTCTAACATTGCTGGTACACCACCGCCACCTGCTTTATTCTCGATCATGACCGGATAAGGGAGTAATTTCGATAACTCTTGGGCGGTGAGGCGTGCCACGATATCAGAAGTACCGCCTGGCACAAAAGGAACAATAAAACGAATCGGTTTTTGCGGCCATATTGTTTGTGAATAAGTAGTAGAGATGCCTTTGAAAGATGTCGCTAATAGTGAACTTTTCAATATGGTACGGCGTAGATTATTCATTATCTTTGCTAAGTTGATTAAACAATGCCACGATAAGATCCGCCATCAATTTGAATATTCTGCCCTGAGATAAATGAGGCTTGTTTGCTACATAAATAGGCGCAGATATCGCCGAACTCTTCTGTTGTACCAAAACGCTTGGCTGCAATGGTTAATTCAATATTTTTTCTTGCTTGAGCAAACGTAATATTATCAATTTTGGCTTGTCGTTCTGTCATTTGTATTTGCCTTCCTGTGTCAATCCGCTCAGGCAAAAGATTGTTAATCGTGACATTATCTTGCGCCACATCCCTAGAAATAGCCTTACATACAGCAGTCAAAGCAGTCCTTGCGGCGGTTGATAA
>CANFUO010000099.1 GCA_947450225.1 Burkholderiaceae bacterium
AATTAGCCTGCATGCCGAGAAAATCTTTTACATCTTTCGCCTTGGAGGTGTCTTGCAAGTGATCGACACTCTCTTGCATCAGTGTTTTAGCAACTTGCAGGTTAAGCTCCATCAGTTTATCGACGCCATCAAATGCCTTGCGCGAGAGTTGTGCGAGGGTTTCTAAATTAGCTTTGTTTGCTGCAGTAGTCTGTTCTTGAGTAAGTATCATGATGGAATCCTTAAAAGTGAATTGCGTGGTTAGGGGATGTATTTATATTATCGTATTCTTATGAAATGTAAATGATTTATATCAAAAAAACACGTATAAAAGGTATGCATTACTAGAGTGACACGGTTGGGCTGATAAGTAAGATAATACAAAGTTCCCATTCTCATTAAAATCGTGTTGATTGCTTATTTATGATGAAGCTTTTTTACTCTGATCACTTTGTTCTCCCTTTGCCGGTAGGGCATCGATTTCCCATGGAGAAATATCGACTGTTAAGGGAGGAGGTATCCCATTACCCAGACGTTACATTAGAAGAAGCGCCATTAGCCAATATTGAAAAGCTATTATTGGTTCATGATCAACATTATGTTGACCGCGTTATCCAGGGTCAACTGAGTGAGAGTGAGCAAAGGGAAATTGGATTTCCATGGAGTCAGGCCATGGTTAAGCGTTCCCTTCGATCTGCAGGTGCCACGATAGCAGCGAGCTTATCGGCATTGCAAAATGGAGTAGCAGTCAATTTAGCTGGCGGAACCCATCACTCCTATGCTGATAAGGGAAGTGGATTTTGTGTATTTAATGATGCAGCAATTACGGCCAAGAGTATTCAACAACATCAGTTGGCATCCTTAAATAGACTCATGCGAGTAGCAGTCATCGACTTAGATGTGCATCAAGGGAACGGCACTGCTGCCATTATGAAGACAGATCAAAGTGTTTTTACCTTTTCAATGCACGGAGAAAAAAACTTTCCCTTTCGTAAAGAAAATAGTGATTTAGATATTGGCTTACCTGACGGATGTCAAGATGAACAATACCTCGCGGAATTGGGGCAAGCTTTACAAACTATTGCTACAGAGTTTGACCCAGAATTCATTATTTACTTAGCTGGAGCAGATCCTTATGAAGGAGATCGCTTGGGGCGGCTTAATATAACTAAAGAAGGCTTGGGTCAGCGAGATGAGATGGTATTACAATGGTGTATTAGTCGTAAAAATCCTGTAGCAATTGCAATGGCTGGTGGATATGGAAGTTCCATCGAAGAAACTGTAGCGATTCATGCTCAAACAATTAGAAAAGCAATCGCATTTCAATGGTAAATAAGCAAACATATTTAATTTCCCCCACCTTTATTTTAATTTGGAGTTCAGGTTTTATTGTGTCGCGCATGGGGATGCCTTATTGTGAGCCGATGACCTATTTGTTTCTGAGATTTATGGGCGTATGTGTTTTTATGTTGCCAATTATTTTTTGGAAAAAATTAGATTGGCCTCATCTAACAAGTATGACTCACATAGCAATCGCCGGCAGTTTGATTCAATGTGGGTATTTGGCAGGTGTTTGGATTTCTGTAAGAGCAGGCATGCCTGCGGGGCTTGCCTCCTTGATTGTTGGTTTGCAGCCCATATTAACCGCACTATTAGCTTACTTTATAGCGGAAAAAGTAACTTCACGTCAGTGGGTAGGTTTAATACTTGGATTATTGGGCGTAGTTCTTGTGTTATATGCCAATTTACATACCGTAGGTGTGACTTTTCACAATATTTTATGGAATGTATTTGCATTAATATCGATTACCATTGGGACTATTTATCAAAAGAAATATTGCCCAAGCTTTGATTTACGCATCGGATCATTTATTCAGTTTGCAACAAGTGCAACGATTTGCGCACTCGCAGCACTCCTTTTTGAGACGAGAGAAATTCAGTGGACCCATGAAATGATTGGCTCCTTGATTTGGTCTGTTTTATGTATTTCGGTTGGAGCAATGAGCTTATTATTCATTTTAATCAGAAGGGGTGATGCCACCAAAGTCAGCAGCATTATGTATTTAACTCCGCCCACAACCGCTATACTGGCTTGGCTTATTTTTAATGAGCCCCTCACACCATTAATTATTTTAGGAACAGTCATTACAACACTGGGGGTCTTATTGGTAAATCAATCACTTCCCTCGGGTTTTTTAAGAAGTAAAGTGAAGGATTTAAAATAATCTTACATTGCTCACTTATTTAATTATTTTTCATGCAAAAAAAACACCGTTTTAATTATTTCATCTTGCTTGTTGCTTTAATGATTGCCTATTCAGGCTCATTGATGGCAAAGAGTATTGATGAATCCGCTTCTAAAAAGAATGCTTCAGCAGAAAAGAGCAAATCGACAAAAGAATCGCGCTCTACTAAAGACACAAAATCTTTGACCGCCGCCACTAAATCTTCCAGTACAGATAAATCTAAAAAGAATATCAAGTCTCCCAAAAACCCAAGAGAAGTCCGTCCAACTGTATTACCTCGTTCGGCAAAGCATGCTGAACCTGTCGCCCCAAGAGTTTCCTCTGGAACCGCATTAGGACTTGGTAAAAGTATTGATGAGCTCAATTTGAAATCGAAGGTAGCGATGGTGGTTGATGCACAAAACCAGGATGTCGTTTTTGATAAAAATGCTCAAGTAGTTTTACCTGTGGCATCCATCACCAAGTTATTAACCGCGATGACGGTTTTAGATGCGCGCTTGCCGATGGATGAGAATTTAGAAATCAATGAACAAGACGCTGCTATTTATAAAAATTCACGATTAATTAAAGGAACAGTTCTAACCCGACAAGAGGCCTTGCTATTAGCGTTGATGTCATCTGAAAATCGTGCAGCTTACACATTAGGTAGAAATTATCCAGGCGGTATTAAAACATTCATGTCGGCCTTGAATCGTAAAGCAAAAGAAATTGGTATGACACATTCATCGTTTGAAGATCCAACTGGTTTGACGAGTAAGAATGTTGCCTCTGCAGAAGATTTGGCTATCTTAGTGAATGCAGCTTATCAATATCCACTGATTCGTCAATTCACGACCACACCGAATTATGTAAAAGAAATTAATCAACGAGAGCAGTTATTTTTAAATAGTAACCGCCTAGTTCGCTCAGGTGATATGGAAGTCGTCATTCAAAAAACTGGGTATATCTCAGAGGCGGGTCGTTGTTTGGTGATGATGGCTTTGGTAAATAATAAGCCTTACACTATGATATTCCTTGACTCTGTAGGGATTGGTTCTCGCTTTGCAGATGCCATTCGTGTCAAAGAGTGGATTGAAAGTACGACGCAACATACTGTCATCCGTAAATTGCCTAGTACCAAAGCAAGCACCAATTAGTTAATAAAGCCGTATTCTTGAATATGTTGTTGAATCATAGTGCTACTTAAGAACTCGGTGAACTCTTGAACCGTGCCGCTGTTAGGTGAGTTTGTTTGGGCAATACTAAAGATACTCCACTCCTGAAGTTCATCAGGTAAAAAGCCTAAAAAATGGACATCAGAAACTGCTTTAATTTCACTAACTAATTGCACGGCGAGTTGTACTTGATGGTTTTTGACAAGTTCAGAGACTAGTCCACCCTCAGGACGGATTGCTTTTGCTAAAATTTCTTGCTCAATACCTAATTGCTTTATAAGTTTAGAAAAATACATACCGCTTGCACCCAATTGCGTAAAAGCAATCGAGTCGCATTGCAATAAAGTTTGAATCAAAGCATCTTTTGATGAAATATCGAATTTTTTTGTATCATTTGCAATCGCCATTCCAAGCCCGGTTTTTGCAAATGGTGTAATTGATGCAGGTATTAAAAGTTGATGATGGAGGAGGGCTTCAATACCATTTTCAGTAAGTATCACTGCGTCCACATCAGGATGAGAGATGCACTGTTGAACTAAACCTACGGAAGTGCCATACGTGATATCGATAATTTCAGAAGACTGAATTGCAAATGTTTCGAGGATCTTTGGCATGGCTGCATACAAAGCCGTTGAACAAAGAATCTTGATAGTCATACAATCAGGATGATGATTTCGGTTCGAAAAACGCCTTAAATCCAATTCCGCGCGAGATTTGTAAGGCAGTCTCAATCAATGGCTTACCCCAGTCTTTTTGAAGGCGATCGGTAGGGGCGGATAAGGACAAGCCAGCGACCATTTGACCAGAGTCGTCGTAGATGCCAGCGGCCATGCAACTTACACCCAATTCAAGCTCTTCATTATCATGGGCGGTATTATTTTTACGAACATCATTTAACTCTTGCTCGAGTTGAGTGATTTGTGTGATGCTATTTCTTGTATGGCCAGCAAGACCCGTGCGGGTTGCGTAAGCGCGGACTTTATTTGTATCATCTTGGGCTAAAAATAGTTTACCTACAGAGGTGAGGTGAAGAGGGGCGCGACCACCAATCGCTCGCACGACTTGCATGCCTGAGCGTTCACTATAGGTGCGATCAATATAAACGATTTCATCCCCTTGTCGAACGGATAAATTAACTGTTTGATTGGTAAGTTTATGCAGTGCGCGCATGGGCAATTGGGCTGCTTCCCGAACTGAAAGACGCGCTTTGACCAAGGTCCCGAGCTCGAGCAGCCGCAGCCCTAAGCGGTAGTTGCCACCATCGGAGCGATCAACTAAGCGACATGCCACCATATCATTCAAAATACGATGAGCAGTAGAGGGGTGTAAACCACTTTTCTCAGATAGGATCTTTAAACTACAGGCTTCATCTGCATCGGCTAAAACATCTAGCAAGTTCATCATACGTTCAATGACTTGGATGGCTGTTTTGCCCGTTGGTAGAGGAGATGTCTTTTTTTCGATGTTAACCATAGGGTAATTGTAACAACCAATTATTTAATTGCACATTATGAAACACGAATTCATGAAAAAAATGAAGAATTTTTTCTAGATAGCCTCAAAAGCCACAATCGCGTCTTTAATTAATTGGGGGCCTTTGTAGATTAAGCCACTATACAGTTGGACGAGTGATGCACCAGCATGATGCTTTTCGAGCGCATCATAACCTGTCATGATGCCACCAACACCAATCATTGGAATTCTTCCTTGTAAAACATCAGCAAATGATTGAATGGTCTTGGTAGAAAGATTTTTAACGGGTTTACCAGATAAGCCTCCCGCTTCATTGGCATGTGCCATATTTTCTACACCGGCTCTAGATAGAGTCGTGTTGGTCGCGATGAGAGCATCAATCTTAAATTGCAGGAGTGCTTGTGCAATCGCGTCAATGTTTTCATGGTCAAGATCAGGTGCGATCTTTAAAAAAATAGGAATACGCTTGCCAAACTGTTGGCTTAATTTTTCCCGTTCGTCCGTGATTGTTTGCAGTAAATCAATGAGGTCTTGGCCACCCTGTAATTGACGGAGGTTTTTAGTATTTGGTGATGAGATATTGATCGTGACATAAGATGCCACGCCATAGACTTTTTGTAAGCAAGTAACATAATCTTGGCTAGCATTTTCAATAGGAGTATTGGCATTTTTACCAATATTAAGTCCTATAACCCCACCAGATTGATAAAACTGGGAAGCCCTAACCCGCTCAACACATGCATCAACACCATCATTATTAAACCCCATACGATTAATAATGCCCTGGGCCTGTGGTAAGCGAAACATACGTGGCAAAGGGTTACCCGGTTGGGCTAGGGGAGTTACGGTACCAATTTCGATAAAACCAAATCCTAATGAAGCTAAGGCATCAATATATTTACCATCTTTATCTAAACCAGCAGCTAGTCCAACAGGATTAGGAAGATTTAAGCCACAAAATTGAGTAGGTAAGGCAGGTACTTTGCCAATAATTCCTGGCAGAATACCTAATCGAAAAGCTTGATCGATGGTGTTTAAAGAAAAATGATGTGCTTGTTCCGCTTCGAGACAAAATAGCCAAGGTCTTACAAGAGGGTATAGATTCATTGAGTAGGCTTTGCGGTAATATCGTCAAGAATAGTCCAAGCGCCGTCGATTAAGCCTTCGATTGGTTTATATGAGGACTTATAGGACATTTTTTGACTTTCTTTAATGTAGTAACCAAGATACACAAAGGGTAATTGTAATTCTTTAGCTTTGTCTATCTGCCATAAAATACCATAAGTGCCATAACTTGCTTTGGTTTGTGATGCATCATAAAAGGTATATACAGAAGATAGACCATCGCTGACACAATCAATGACGCTGACCATCCGAAGTACGCCATTTTCTCTAAACTCCACCAAAAAAGAGTCGATATGTGATTGGATTAAAAATTGGCGGTATTGATCTTCCTCATCTTCACTTGAGTCTGCAACTGTGCCATCAATTTGCATCGCGTGACGGCTTTCTTGATATGCCCGATACAGTTCATAGTGCTCGGGAATAAATTCTAAAGTCATAACCTTCGCCTGTAAGTTGGCATGTTTAAGAAATGCTCTTTTTTGGCTTCGATTGGGAATAAAGTAAGGGACTTGCACTCGTGTGGCAATGCAGGCTTGACACTGATCACAGTGAGGGCGATAAGTGAAGTGACCGCTTCTCCGAAAGCCAGCCCGAATCAGCTCGCTATAGACCTTGGTGTTGATGCGCTGGGGAGGAGTGGCCACTTGGGAGCGCGCCTCATGATTGGCTAGGTAGCTACAGGCATAAGGTGCCGTAGCATAAAACTGCAAGGAATGAAAAGGGATGTCTTTAATATTCGTCATACAAAGATCATTTTACCAAAATCAGCATGCAGCTCCTCGCATGAGTCATGGCAAGTAGTTAGGATGGCTTGTAGGCACTAAGAACTGATTTATCCCAATGCCATGTTGGTGGCGTTAAATCAATTTGACTTTCAATCCAGTCTAAAAAATCGTTTTTTGAGATAGGATGAGCGCCCATAGAGCTCAAGTGTTGTGTTTGTTGTTGGCAATCAATGTAACGAATACCCACTGAATTACACCAAGCGCAGAGGGCTACAAGAGCAATTTTTGAGGCATCTGTGACATGCCGAAACATGGATTCACCGTAAAACATTTTGCCAAGATTAATGCCATATAAACCGCCGACGAGTTGACCTTGATGCCAAGTTTCAACACTGTGTGCAATCCCACGCTTGTGAAGTGCATAGTAGTAATTGATGATATCTTCTGTGATCCAAGTACCATCTTGGTTCTTCCGTTGGGATTGTGCACACGCTGCAATCACATCCAAGAATGCAGAGTCAACTTTAATTTCCCAAGCGGGTTGCTTTAATACCTGCTTCAATTTTTTATGTAAGCTTTGACTAATATTGATCCGATCTGTTGCCAATACCATGCGTGGTGAAGTACACCACCACAACACTGGTTCACCCTCGCTATACCAAGGAAAGATGCCATGTCGATAGGCCTCTAACAGACGGTTTTCATCCATCGATTCACTGATAGCGATGAGACCATCGGGTAACTCAGGATCATCTTGAATAAATGTGCGTGGTGATGGAAAAGGACTTTCCGTATTCAGCCAAGGTATTGCTGTCATGATTTAATTTTTTGCTGGTCTTAAATCTGTTAAGTGCGTGACGAGATGTGGATCCAATAAATTTTTACCAGCCGCACGATCTTCAAAGAAGTGTCGAAGGCAAGTTTTGACCGTCAGGAAGGCGAGTTCATCCCATGGAATTTCAGACTCGTCAAATAATGCGACCTCAGTACTCTCTGAGGTAAATGGACTAAAGTTTGAGTCTCTCATTTTAGCGATATAAAACCAATGGATTTGACCGATATGAGGCACATTCAAAATCGTAAAAAGCCCACCGATATCAACCGCAGCACCGGTTTCTTCAAGGGTTTCCCGAACTGCGCCTTCCGCGCTAGTTTCGTGGAGTTCTAAAAAGCCGGCGGGGAGCGTCCAGTAATTTTTGCGTGGCTCAATGGCTCGCCGGCACAACAGTA
>CANFUO010000100.1 GCA_947450225.1 Burkholderiaceae bacterium
ACCGTATATCCATCTTTCAGCAAATGCTTGACTAGCCACCCACCCATTAAACCTAAACCAATAAAACCAATTGTTTGCTTCATCTGGGGACCATTCTTAAGGTTTACGTTTCATTAAAAAAGCCTGAATACCGTCTTGTACTATCTCTCCATGCTGATTGATGACATGCAATTGGCGTTTCATAACGCCACGATCTGGCTTCGATGTTTCAGTAACTTCTGTCACGGTTATTCTGGCAAAAATAGTATCGCCAATTTTGACAGGCTTTGTAAATTTCAAGCTTTCAAAACCGAGAAAGGCAATCAATGTGTCATCGTATAAATGGAGTTGAAATAAGAGTCCGGCAGCAATGGCATACACAAGTGGTCCATGTGCAATACGGGTTCCAAATTGTGTTTTTTTACAATATTCTTCGTTAATATGGAGCGGATTGTAATCTCCAGATATACCGGCAAAGTTAACCACATCTGTTTCAGTAACCGTTCTTGCCGCGGTCTCAAAACTTTTACCAACTTCCCACTCTTCCCAATATAAGCCAACCATGTTCTCTCCTATTTAACCTTATTTAACAATGCCTAATTTTTTTAATTCTTCAATCTGCTCAGTACTATAGTTCAAGATATCTTGTAGTACTGGTCCTGTGTGCTCACCTAACTCAGGGGCTGGGGTAGAAATCACTTCTGCATTACCCATTTTGACTGGGTATGCAGGGTAGCGAACTTTACCTAGCTGCGGATGCTCATGCTCAACAACCGTATGGTTTTGGATTGCCGGTGGCTCCGAAAAGGCTTGATCAAAATGATTCACTGGACTTGCCGGTACATCGTCGATGCGAAACTTACTCATCCAATACTCTGTAGTTTCTTCTGCCATTCTCGCTTCAAGAATCGGTATCAAAACAAGTCGGTTTTTAACGCGTAAAAAATTATTAGCATAACGCTCATCTTGCGCTATTTGATCTAAGCCTAATGATCGACAAAAGTTTTTCCAATGCGACTCTTCTCGCGCCGCAACTACAACATAAGAATCTTTAGTTTTAAACGCCTGCCACGGCACTGAATATTCATGCGCAGAGCCAGGGGGCTTAGGTAACTCAGCGTTATTGAGCCACATCGTGCCTAAGTAAGTTAATAGACTTAGCATGGCATCAAACATCGCTAATTCAATATGCTGCCCCTTGCCTGTTTTTTCACGCTCATACAGCGCCGCCAAAATACCTTGGCTCGAAAACAAACCACCACTTAAATCAGCTAACGGAATTCCGAGACGCACCGGTGGTCGTCCATCTTCACCGGTAATGGCCATATGACCACTAATCGCCTGAATAATAATGTCTAAGGCTGGATAATCTTTGTAATCACCTTCTGACCCAAAACCAGTAATCGAGCAATGGATGATTTTGGGGTTTGCTCGGTAGAGCTCGGGGTAATCAATGCCTAAACGCTTAAGCACTCCTGGCCGAAAATTATCAACCACTACATCTGCATTTTTAATGAGCTCCAGGAATATCGCTTTTCCCTCTTCTTTTTTGAGGTCAATGACGATACTTTTCTTGTTGCGGTTAAATGTTAAAAATAAACCACTAACGCCTTTAAATGGAGCAACCGATGGGTTTCTACCAAGATCACCGGTTGGTGATTCAACCTTAATCACCTCAGCTCCCATGTCAGAAAGAATCTGACCACCATAGGTTCCAGCAATAATTTGGCCTAATTCAATAATGCGTACGCCTTTGAGTGAATGTCCCACGTGATCGCCTATAAGCCTAAACTAGATGCAATGATATTTCTCTGAATCTCAGAAGTGCCACCACCAATTGTCGCTAAGCGTGAGTCTCTAAAGATCCGTTGCAATGGATACTCCATACAGTAACCATAGCCACCTAATATTTGTAAACTCATGTCAGCTATCGACTTATACGACTCACTGGTATATAACTTGAGCACTGCAGCATCTTGCCTGGTGTCCTTGCCATGCTCAACGAGCCAAGCATATCGATAGACCATCGTCATACCCGTATCTAACATGACTCGCATGTCCGCAAGTTTATGAGATATCGCTTGGAATTTACCAATCGGTTTTCCAAATTGAACGCGAGTTTTGGCATAGTCGAGTGCGTATTCATAGGCATATCGAGCAGCGCCCATTCTGGCGGCTGATAAACATAAGCGCTCATAACATAAATAGTTATCCGCGCCCTTCCAGCCTTGATCAAGCTCTCCCAATATAGAGCTGACAGGTGTTTTTACTTCGTTATAAAACACTTCGGTGGTACCAATCGCTCGCTGCCCTAAGGTCGCTAATTTTTTAACTTCAATCCCTGGCAATTTGGTATCAATCAAGAAGTTCGTAATACCCTGTTGCTTTTTCTCTAACTGACTGGTTCTAGTAACCAAAATACAATAATCACTAATATCCATACCAGATGTATAAACTTTACGACCATTAATGATGTAGTTATCTCCGTCTTTGATAGCTCGTGTTTTTAAGGCACTTGCATCGGATCCGGAATCTGGCTCAGTTAATGCAAAGCATACGGATACTTCTCCTTTGATAACCTTTGGCACAATTAAATCTTTTTGTGCTTGTGTGCCATGCTTCATGACAGCATAGCAGCCGTAGGTCAGATTACGAAATACCCATAAACCTAATTCTTCAAAGTGATATCCCAGTACTTCTAACATCACCGCCAAATCAAGGGGACTACCTCCTGATCCGCCGTATTCTTCCGGACCAATCAGACCTAACCAACCATTTTTTGCCAGGGCATTAAATACTTCTCTAGGTGGCGTTTCTTGTTCATCACAGCGTCTAACATATTCAGGCGTACAAATATCTTTGAGTAATTCATTTAAATGATTACGTATATTGAGTTGATCACTACTAAGTTCAAAATTCATCGCTTTTATCTTCGTTTATTTTTTGAGGGATAACATCCGTTTGGCTTGTCGATACATCGCATAGTCAACTAATTTGCCGGCAATCGTAATCGCTGCCACACCTTGTTTTTCAGCGATTTCAAATTCATGCACGACTTGTTCATAGTAGGCAATCACCTGTGGTGGTATTCCGTAGGCTTTTTCTACAAGTTCAATTTGCTTTGGATGAATAATTGTTCTGCCAACATAGCCCAATTTTGCAGATAATGAGGACTCTGCATATAACCCTGCCTCGTCTTGCAAATCAGCAAATACACCATCAATTGGCGTGACGTTTCCTGCCGCTCTCGAATCTAGTAACACTTTTGAGCGAGCATAGAGCATTTCTGGACCATCCACTGACCAACCACAGCCTAAACTATTTTGTAGATCACCGTCTTGAGCAGTCCCTAAACTTGATAACTGCACTCGAGGGGATGCTTTAAGTAGGTCATAGCAGTTATAGACGCCAAGTGCTGATTCAATTTGTAAGCCAATGGCTATTTGAGATATCCCACGCTCTTTTTCAAGTGCATCAATTTGCTGAGATGCTTTTTGAATATCTACTACATGCTCAGCTTTGGGAATAAACACCATACCAAGGCCAGCAACACAAATTTGCTTGATATCCTCTTCCAGCATCCCTGTATCCGCTGCATTCACACGCACCATAATGTAGGGTTGATTTTCAGTTTGCTGTTGATGCGCTTCCATGATGGCTTGTTTCACCAGCTGTCTAGCTTCTTCTTTAGAGGTATTCGGTACTGAATCCTCTAAATCTAATATCACCGCATCAACCGATGATGATAGCGCCTTGGCCATCACTTTAGGGTTGATGCCTGGCGCAAAGAGTGCTGTTCTTATATATCGCATTGCTTATCTCTTGAGTTGTGGGGCTGATCGGAATCCATAAATCTGCTTCCACTGATCAATGGAAGATTGTCCTGGAGATTGATACATCAGGCGCCGACTGGATGAAAGACCTATTGTTTTGCTGAGGTCAGCCATCGCTTCTGTAGTTTTCAATAAAACCGCATTGCAATCCATGATCAAAGCACCATCGACTTCTGTAATGTTTTCGCGACGAATAATCGCATTAACAGTTGCACATGCTGCCAAGATGACCTCTGCCCCTTCAGCGGCTAAACGACGTGATTCTTTTAAGAAGTTATCGGTCATTGCACCAGGGTTTGTAAATGCTTTTTGAACTTCATTAAAGTCAATCCCTAAATCTCCAAATGGAATGTGTCTTGACGATAATCCATATTCAAATGCTTTACGATCGTAATATTGCGATTGCTTTTTATGAAAAGCGATACCGGAAAATTTATAACCATACATACACGCCATTAACATGCTGCACTCTCCCAAACCAAGCACAGGGATTTTGACTAATTCACGGGCCTCTTGCATTGCTGGATCTAAGAAACAACCAATAGCAATCGCGTCATATCCTTGCTCATCAGCTTGCATCATCTTATTTAAAACACCACCCACCCCATAACTATTCATCGCCACAATGGAGTTGTATTGCAAATCCATTGAGCCGTCATCAACGCCATTAACATGCACTTCTACGTCAGGGCGTTTAAGATCATTTAAGTTTTTTGTGAGGGTATTACGATAATCATCTAAACGATGTATCGCTGTACTACTCTGCCACCATATTTTCATCATATCTCCTTGAGTTATTTCTTTGTTATTTAGTCACCTTTGATGCCACCTTTATCAATCACATCTTTCCAGTAAGGCACTTCTTTAGCTACCCTTGCTCTTAAGCCAGCTGAATCAAGAGCGGTCGTGGCAAGACCTGCTTGCTTTAATTTTTCAATCACTTCTGGTTCTTTTAATGCGGTTACGCATTGTTTTGATAAATAAGAAACAATCTCAGGTGGTGTTCCTGCCGGCGCAAATACTGCTTGGAAAGTATTTGAAACCGCATCTTTAATTCCTAATTCAGCTAAGGTGGGAACCTGTAGCAATTCTGGCCATTTTTGCTCGCCAGTTTGTGCTAGTGCACGAATTTGTCCTGCCTGAATTTGAGAAATCACTGAAGCTAAACTTCCAAATAAAACTTGGATTTGCCCGCCAAGTAAGTCAGTCATAGCAGGTCCTGCGCCCTTATAGGGGATGTGCGTCATTTTGATGTTCTCACGAATTTTTAATACTTCGCTTGCAAGGTGAGGCGTTGTTCCAGCCCCTGGACTGCCATAACTTACATAATTAGGATCTTTTCTTGCTACGGCGATCAAATCTGCTAGCGTTTTAATAGGCGAATCAGCTTTAACCACAATCACATTCGGCGCGTCACCAATTTCACAGACAGGAACAAAGTCTTTGATAGGATCATATGGAGAAGGTTTTTTTAAACTTGGTGTGACAACATACACACTCGAAGTTAACATGAGGGTGTAACCATTTGGCTTTGCTGCTTTTACAATGCTCGCAGCAACCGCCCCACCTGCACCCGGTCGGTTATCAACCAACATTTGCTGACCCACAAGCTTCGTCATTGCCTGAGCAAGAATCCGAGCTGTAATATCTGTTGCGCCACCCGGAGCAAAAGATACAACCATGTTGATTGGTGTTTCTGGATAGCTTGCAAATGCTTGCCCAATGCTTACGCATAGTAAAGCACAGATACCGATGATCTTTTGTTTCATAAATTATCTCCTCCACCTTAAATGATTGTGTTTACCAGTATCTAAAGTTGCTTATTATTTGATTTTGTTATATATTAGTTCATATATATGAACATGTTCATATTTTATCACTCAAAAATATAGTGGTCAAATTTTAAATAATGATTTACTCATGACTAGTCCTTCTATCAAATCGGCGGATCGCGTTTTAGATGTTTTAGAACTTCTTTGCCGAAGGGGCAACTCCGCCTCTCATGCGGAGATAGCGTTTGCTTTAGATATTCCAAAAAGTAGCTTGACTGGACTGCTCAAAAATTTGGTCCATCGGAATTACCTCGAAAAAAATGCCAGTGAAAATACCTATTTATTGGGTCCTGCATTTTTTGATTTAATTCAGCAAGGAAAAAATGTCAGAATTATTTTAAAAATTGCAAAAGTGCAGTTAGCTGTTCTCACCGAAAAAACGCGTGAGGCCTCTGCTTTCTATTTGTATAAAGGCGATCACATTGAACGTGTACTTGGCCAAGAAGCTAACTATCCTTTGAGTTATCGCATGTTACCAAACGTTAAATTCCCTTTGTATTCGGCCGCCGCGGGGAAAGCTATTTTGAATGCTCTTCCAAGCGATGAACAAGATCACTATTTAAAAAATACAGAGTTAAAACCAATCACTGATAAAACTGCAACACTTGAAAAAGATATTCGAAAAAAATTACTGAATGATACTGACCAAGGTATTACGCTATCTGTTGGCGAGAACTCTGATGGTGTTATTGCGTTAGCCACCCCTATTTGCAGAAAAAATGGGGATCCGATTGGTGCAATTAGTATCGTTATCCCTGAGGTGCGTTTTAACCCATCTTTAGGTACACTTTGCAGAAAAGCATTATTAATCAGTAAAAATAAAATTGAAACTGAATTAAATACATAATTAATTACTATAAAACCCAGGAGACCATGATGCATTTTCAAAGATTAATCAAGCCACTATTGTTGATTTGTTTATTTTCACTTTCAAACTTTAGTTTTTCTCAAGAAAAATATCCATCCAAACCGATTACATTCATCATGTCGGTTGAGGCTGGTGCTGATGGCGATGTTCTGGGTCGTCCACTCATGGAAAAGGTTTCCCGAATTCTTGGTCAACCAATTACTATTTTGAATAAACCAGGTGCTGGTAGTTCAATCGGTTATCGCGAAATCGCCCAAGCTAAACCTGACGGTTATACGATTGGCTGGGGATCTGCCACAATTATTACCAATAAACTGCAAGGTGTTTCTCCCCTGGACTTTAATAGTTTTACGCACCTTGGTGGCTATGCGACCTTCTTTCCTATTTTGATTGGCTCAACAAGAAGTGCCCTGAAATTTAATACGGTCCAAGAAGCGATTGCTTATGCTAGAGCCAATCCAGGTAAAGTTAATCTCGCTACTGCTGGAGTTGGTCAAAGCTGGTGGGTTGGCGCACAAACTTTTTTAACTGGTACTAATTTAAGTATGGCAAGTATTCCTACGACTGGCGCAGGTGCGGCAACTGCTTTAATGGTGGGGGGTGGTCATGCTGAACTCGGGGTTGCAGGCTTAGGCTCTGCGAAGGCCCTACTCGATGGTGGTCAAGTGAAGTTTTTGGCATCGTTGTCTGAAAATAGAGCCCCTCCACCTTATGACAAACTTCCAACAGTAAAAGAACTTGGCTATCCCGTGAGCTGGGAATCCACAAATATTATTATCGGTCCGCCAGGCTTACCAAAAGAAGTTGTCGAACGCTTAAGTAAAGCGATAGAGCAAGCAGCTAGAGAGCCAGACTTTATCAAATTCGTGGAAGAGCGTGATGCTCGCTGGGAATATATTGCACCTGAAAAAGTGGTTCCTGCTTTAAGTGCAAGACGTGAAGTAGTCAAAGAAATTATGGCTAAAGCAGGCTTGCTAAAAGAATCTAACTAAGAAAATCTAATTAAGATTTTTTAAAATGGTGGCAGCAATTTTTTCTGCCACCATGATTGTTGGTATGTTCGTATTACCAGCAATCAAATTGGGCATGATGGAAGCGTCGACGACGCGTAAATGCTCTACCCCATGCACGAGTCCTTGATTATTCACGACTGACTGGGTATCCTCAATAAGCCCCATCCGACAGGTTCCTGAGGGGTGAAACAGTCCAGCGACGTTTTCGCGGATATGTTTTTCGAGGGCTTTGTCATCCGTAATCAACTTGGCTAAATCAACATGGTCACCAGTCAAATGACTTAAAACATAATCACTTGCCCATGGAAAGACTGCAAGCATGTTTGATAACAGATTTGCCT
>CANFUO010000101.1 GCA_947450225.1 Burkholderiaceae bacterium
TACGGATAGACTAAACGTACAAAATGTAAGTAACCTTGTTTCAGCAGAAGAAGGATTAATTTCTCAATGGGGTGAGCCAGTCCCACAAAAATTTATTGAGAGGATTTGTCCTTAAAAGATTTCAGATTTAATTGTTTAAATAATGAATAGAAAAAATCTAAGTGGCTTTGCCACAGCCTAATTGCGTACTCAATGCAGAGGAAAGTCATAAAAAAATGACTTTAATTCATCATCCAAGTGTCAGCAGATATCATTTAAAAAATCAAAGAAGAGTAAAGTGGACTTATGTTCAAAACTATTCGTTCTCTTCCTCGCACCGTTTGGCTAATTGGATTTATTAGCCTAGTCAACGATACGGCCAGTGAGATGCTCTACCCACTAATGCCTTTGTATTTGGCATCAGTTTTAATGGCAGGGCCTAAAGCACTTGGAATTATTGAAGGCATTGCGGAAGCATCATCAAGTATTTTTAAATTGATTTCGGGTGTGATTGTTGATCGCACCAAGAAAGCGAAGCCTTGGATAGTTTTGGGTTATACACTTGCTAGTTTTGGTAGACCTCTAATCGCGATAGCTAATTCATGGGTATGGGTACTGGCAATTCGTTTTACTGATCGGATGGGTAAAGGTATGAGAAGCTCACCCCGTGATGCTCTTTTAGCTGAGAGTGTTAGTGAGAGTCAGCGAGGCATTACATTTGGATTGCATCGCTCGATGGATAACGCTGGAGCAGTCATTGGCCCACTATTAGCAGCCTTGTTTTTATCAATGGGTGTTCCACTGAAAGATATTTTTCTTTGGGCAATTGTTCCTGGGGTAATCACTATTACACTGGCACTCTGTATTAAGGAGCCGCCAAGAGAAGTCGGTCCACAGGCAAGCCGATTTAGCTGGTCGCTGGACGGCATGCCTAAACAATTCAAAAGATATCTCGTTGTAGCAGGAATCTTTGCATTAGGTAATTCATCAGACATGTTCTTATTACTAAGAGCTAGAGATGCGGGTGTGCCGCTAGAGCAAATCCCCTTACTGTGGGCGGCGATCTCTTTGATTACTACCCTTTTTGGAACACCTTTATCGGCACTATCAGACACCTTTGGTCGGAAGCGATTTATTTTGATTGCTTGGCTTGCTTTTGCTTTCTTTTACATCATGATGGGTTTGCCGGGCCTATCTATTTATCAGATTTTTGCGCTCTTTGGAGTGTATGGGTTATTCAAGGCCGCAACAGAGGGGGTAGAAAAAGCCTTAGTGGCGGATATGGCACCCAAAGGATTGGCGGGAACAGCTTTTGGCTGGTTCAATCTAATCACTGGACTAATGCTTTTTCCAGCCTCATTAATTTTTGGTTGGGTATACGAATCCATTGCGCCAATGTATGCATTCATATTTTCAGGAATTTGTGCGCTAGTGGCATTTGTTTTAATGGCGATTTGGGTGACTAGAGCCAAAGAAATCTAGACAAGAGAACTTTAGTTATAGTAGTTGTTCGTATTTATCATTTGAAACAAAATAGCTACTAAAATCTTAAAATGCGTTTAATTTCCATAGCCACCTTCATTTTTATAATTAATATAGTATTGATGCCACTGCTAGGTATGGGGCATGAGTTAGCACATGACGATTATGATGGCAAAACCCATATTACTTGGAGTGATGATCAATCTAATAACGGATTGTTTCAAGTTGTTCATGAGGATCGTCACGATTCTGCTGATTTAACCGTTGGCTTGGACGATACCCTTGATCACCATCATTGTCACCATATTTCAGTCATCGGCATGGCGACTTTTGTTTCTTATCATATAGCTATTAACGTAAGCATCCAGTATGTGATTGATGCCCTATTTATTCTTGAATCATTTCCTGCTCTTATTGAGTACCCGCCTATAAACGCCTAAATACTTCGATGAGTGTTCGGTCTTTGGACTGACTTTTCTTAACTTTTTAGGATTTAAAAAATGAAAGTACCTTTTATAGGTTTGCCATTATTGGTAACGCTACTATTAAATTTGAATGTGGCTAACGCCCACGGTATTGCTGGAAAGCGCTATTTTCCGCCAACAATTTCAGTGGAGGATCCTTACGCGGCTCATGAGATACATACGGTTGTTGGAAGAGTCCCACTTGGAGGATCGAATAATTCAAACGTGATGTCTAGTAATGTGATGATTGGTGGTGGCATTGAGCCAATCGATGGATTCGGGATTGCCATTGATGGCTTGTATCGAAATCCTAATGTGAACTTAACACCAGAAGCAAATGGTTTTGATAATTTGTATTACACCATTAAAAAAGAACTAACAATTAATGATGAGAGGGAGTTTGCATTTACGGTTGGCGTTAACGGACAAGTGGGCGGAACAGGTGGTCCTGGAGTTATAAACTCCACTACCTATGCCCCTACAGTCTTCTATGCCAAGGGCTTTGGTGATCTACCGAATGCAATGCGTTTATTAAAACCAATGGCAGTCACAGGCGTTTTGGGCTATCAAATGTCCACAGATCAAGGGCAACCAACTGCACTGAACTGGGGATTTACTCTTCAATATAGTTTTCTATATTTAAATGAGCATGTTCAGCCCACTGGGTGGGGGGAACCATGGAATAGTTTAGTTGCTGTTGTGGAATTTCCATTACAGACTTGTATGAGTGGAATCTGTAATGGTCAAGTTACAGGCTCAGTTAATCCAGGACTAGTTTGGGTTGGGCCAGAATTTAATCTTTCGGCAGAAGCTGTGTTTCCAGTAAACAATCAGTCTGGACGTGGGGTAGGTATGCTTTTTCAAATACATAAGTTTTTTGGGAAGTAGTCATTCTTTTCTGGGTTTTAATGTTTTGTGCTTAAAATTTAGGAAATCTCTTGGAGCGCTAAATGATATTAATAACCTCATTAATTACCGCCGTATTAACTAGCATCTTTATCAAGCTCTCATTTGCTGTCATTAACTTGAGAAGAAAGAATAAGGTCGGGCTTGGAAATGGTGGTTACGATGATTTAGAAAGAGCTATCCGCGCGCAAGGAAATTTTGCGGAATATGTTCCTTTTGGCATCATCCTGATTGCTTGCCTGGAGTTAAATGGCGCTCCTTGGTGGTTGGTAGCTATTCCTGGCGCAGCTTTAATTGTTGGGCGATTGATTCACGCAAAAGGGATTAATATCCCTCCACCAGATTTTAGTAAACGTGTATTGGGAATGAAATTAACATTTGGAACACTCATTTCATTAGTTGTTTTGAACGTGGGCTGGTCTTTATATACGTTATTTGGTTAGAGTTGGCGTATTACATTTTTATATAGATTCTTATAAAAAGACTGTTTATGCCGAAAATGTCACATGAACGTGCTCTAATGCAAAGCTATGATTACAGTCGTTATTGCCTCTTATAGATACGGACACCTTGCCGCACATTGCATCGAGTCCCTACTCTCCCAAACTCAATCTCCTTCAAGAATTTTATTCGTCGATGATGGAGGTTTAGATTGCAAGCATCTCCCAACTTTATATCCAGATATTGAATATATTCTCCGGCAGAATAATTTGGGGGTTGTCGATAATTTTCAAGACATGCTTTCTAGGGTAAATACAGAATACGTTCTATTCATAGGTGCTGATAATTGGCTGCGTTCAGATGCAGTTGAGAAGCTTTCAAATGCCAATACTGATATTGTTACCTATGACATTGTTGTTACGGGTGAGTTAAAGGACGAAATCTTAATGCGCGTTCCAGTTGAGGCCTTCCCTTATCAAGGCGACCTGTATTGGGATCGCCAAGATCAGCATCACGGGTCAATGATGTACCGAACGAGTTTTGGAAAAAGAATTGGTTATAAAAAGAGATATGAAGATGGCGTTCACCCACAAGAAGATTGGAATTTGTGGGATAGGATGCGCGAACAAGGTGCAACAGTAGCCAGTATTAAAGAAGGCCTTTTATTTTATAGAAGACACCGAGAAAATTTTTTGAAATACGCTCATGAAACTGAAGATTCACAGGAGTCAGCCTTAAGTTTTGCCCTTCAAGAATAAGTCTGCAAATAGAATTTGGTGCGCGCACTAGCTAGACAATTTATAACTAAGTCATCAAAAAATTGAAAAATTGTAGAGTTGACTCACCTAGTTGCTAATATTTGTTGTGCTGAGACACGCCGCCTTCATAAATTGCTATCTTTGTCGTTTACAAATAGCTATGAAACGACACTAATTAAAATGCTTAATACGCCATCTCTTGAGTAACAGGGCATTACTCAAAACAAAAAAGCTTGAGAGCGCCATTGCACTTCCAGCAACCATTGGTGAGAGATAGCCAAGAGCCGCCAGTGGGATGCCTGCAGTATTAAAAGCAAAGGCCCAAAAAAGGTTCTGACGAATTTTGTTCCAAGTTCTTTTCGAAATATCAATTGCGCTAGGAACGAGGCTAAGATCTCCCCGCATTAATGTGATGCCAGCGGACTGAATGGCCACATCAGTACCGGTAGACATCGCCATTCCCACATCAGCAACTGCTAACGCTGGGGCATCATTGATGCCATCACCAATCATCGCAACCCATTGTCGATTTTTGCTGACCGTAGAAGATTTGAGGCTCTTAATGATTTCTGCTTTATCGCCAGGCATCACTTGTGCAAAGACTTCATCAATACCAATAATTTTTCCTACGCGGTTAGCTGAGGATAAGTTGTCGCCAGAAATCATTGCGGTACGGATGCTCAACTTATGCAGTGCCTCGACGGATTGTTTTGCATTGGCTTTAATTTCATCACCGAACATAAATGCGGCGATGGGAGAAAAGTTATTAGATGTAGTTCCCAAGATAGAGATGGTATGCCCTTTAAGCGAGGCTGATGCAATCTGACTTTCAATATCTTTGAACAAAGGACTGTCTTTAAGCGAGGCAACACTTTGCAGACATAAAAGTTCGTTTGCCCAAGGCCCACTGGTGGGTTTACCTTCGATACCGATTCCAGTAAGTGCTTTATTTTCAATAGCTGTTATTGGTATTAAATTTTTCTCAACCGTGTAATTTAGAAGAGCTTTTGCCAGCGGGTGCTCACTACCTAATTGAAGCCCTGAAGCTGCAGCAAGAATATCTTGCATGTTGTGGCTTTCATTACTGAGTGGAATGACCTCTATCAGTCGAGGACGTCCGATGGTGAGAGTACCTGTCTTATCAAATGCGACGACATTGATGCGGTGGGCAAACTCTAAGACTTGAGGGTCTTTAATCAAAATCCCAAAGCGAGCCGCAACCCCAGTGCCCGCCATAATAGCCGCAGGAGTGGCTAGGCCTAAGGCACAAGGGCAGGCTATGACTAAAACAGATACCGCTCGCAAAATTGCCAGAGGTATAGAGTCGAAATATAGCCAGTTTGCCAACCCAGTCAATATGGCAATGACAATAACGCTTGGGACAAAAACGGCGCTGACTTGATCAACCAGTTTTTGAATAGGCGCTTTTTTAGTCTGAGCATCTTCTACTAGAGAAATAATTTTAGCTAAAACACTTTCAACACCAATTGCTTGAACTTGAATAATGAGTGCGCCCTCACCATTCATTGCCCCACCAATCACTTGATCATTGACATGCTTTTTGATGGGTTCACTTTCGCCAGTCAATAGAGACTCATCAACATGGCTTTGACCAGACAAGATGATGCCATCTACTGGTATTCTTTCTCCGGGTAATACGATGATGCGATCTGTTGGTAGAACTTGATCTAAGGGTAAAACGCGATACTCTGTTAAGTTCAGAGCATCATTTTTGATCGATGCGTCCAAGACTTTGGCATTTTCTGGCCAAAGTTTTTGCAAGGCGCGAATCGCTTCACTCGTTTGCTTCTTTGCTCTTGCTTCAAGCCATTTACCAAGTAAAACCATGCTGATGATGACGGCAGACCCCTCAAAGTAAAGATCATGCTCGTAATGCGATTGCGAAAATATTTGATAAACACTCAGCCCGTAAGCGGAACTTGTGCCTATTGCAATGAGCAAATCCATATTGCCAACACCGGCAAGTAAAGATTTAAAACCGGCAACATAAAAGCGCCACCCTAAAATAAATTGAATAGGGGTCGCCAATGCAAGCTGCCACCAAGGGTTTAATGACCAATGGATTCCAAAAGGCATTAAGACCATTGGTATGACGAGTGGTATTGCTAATGCAAAGCTAACAAGAACACTAGTTAAGCCATCCATCCCCCAAGAGAGCTTGGCATTTTCTTGGGAAATTTTTCCGAGAGCTGTGCTTGGATGGGCTTCATAGCCTGTTTTGTCGATTGCCTTAATGATATCTTCAATCGTTACAGGTGAACCATGTTGTAATCGAATCCGCGCTTGTTCAGTCGCCAAATTGACGCTAATGGCTTCTACCCCAGTAATTTTTTGTACAGTTTTTTCAATTCGCCCGACACAGGAGGCGCATGTCATCCCAACAATGTCTAGAGTATAAAAATCAGAGCTTAAAGTGTTTTTAGTGTTCATATCGGTTTAATATAGGCTCATAGTTATAAAACAACAATCATTATTTGGAATACATAAAGGAGTTGAGATGCTTAATTTCACAGTCTCAGGCATGACCTGCGGGGGATGCATTAATGCAGTAACACGTGCAATTCAGTCTAAAGATTCTCAAGCCGAAGTAAAGGTAGACTTAGCTACACAACATATTGAACTTAAGACAAGCCTTACTAAAGAGCAGGCGCATGAGTTGCTTGAAGAAGCCGGTTTTCCAGTATTGAGTTAAGTACCCCTTGGTATTTGATTTAAGGTCCTTTTGAAGTAAAGAGCCTCCTATAAAGATGATCATGTAACAACATACCCGCTAACATAGCGACGACAAAAATAATCCCTTTACTATTACCTGAGCCTAGAGCCACCAATGCAGGTCCTGGGCAAAATCCCGCGAGTGCCCACCCTGAACCAAAAAGTAAGCTACCAATGATTAATTCTGAATTCATGTGATGCTTGCCTGGCAAATGAACTGGTTCATTAAGAAGGGTGGCTTGTTTCTTTTCAATGATTCTAAAACCGATAAAAGCAATTGGGATGGCTCCAAGCATTACAAAAATTAAGCTTGGATCCCAGTTTCCAAAGAGGTCTAAAAATCCAATAACCTTTGCTGGATTGGTCATCCCGGAGATGATGAGTCCGACGCCAAAAATTAGGCCCGATATAAAAGTGAGGATATTTTTCATGATTTAACGCATCAGGTGTAAGAACATAAAGCAAACAATAAAGCCCGCGCCCATAAAGCTTAGTGTGGCAACAAGCGAGCGAGGAGAAAGTCGACCAAGTCCACATATGCCGTGACCGCTCGTACATCCAGAGCCCATTCTTGTCCCAAAACCTACTAATAATCCCGCCAAGATGAGCATCATGATATTGGCATCAATTTGAATGTTTGGTAACGTAAAGAATAGGGAATAAATCAAGCTTGAACTCAGAAGGCCAATGAGAAAAAGTATTCTCCATAAATAATGGTCTTTGGGAGTATTTTTAAATTGCATCAATGCCCCAAGTATGCCGCTAATGCCAGCGATTCTCCCTTTGAATAAAACCAAAATTGTGACGCCAAGTCCAATGATGGCTCCTCCAATTAAGGAAGACCAAGGGGTAAATTCTTGCCAATTAATATGCATCATATTTATCAGAACCTATAGATGAAGAAATGTTTGTGTAAGAAGGTACACAGCAATTAAAAAAGTAAATATAGCAAAAGCTTGGTGACTACGCCCAGGATTTAAATAACTGTGAAATCGCCTGCCGATTAATAAACCAATGATGGCGCCAAGTGAAAATAAGATAGCAATAGACCA
>CANFUO010000102.1 GCA_947450225.1 Burkholderiaceae bacterium
CAGATGACCGCATTGCTTGGTGATAAAAGTGGCGATCTCTCTTGGCGCTTATCGATTAATCACGAAGACGCTAATACCCAACCAAGAGCTTTTGTAACTGGTCAAAATATCAATAGCAATGGAGGGTACGCCACCAATTATCCTTACTATACAAAAACAGGTACGAATGGCAATGGCTATGATGGCGCCACAACTTTTTTACACGGCACTTCAGATAGTGTTAATTTAAGACTTTTATATAGCATCACACCCAGTTTAAAATTAGGGCTCAATACGGGACTTTGGCAAGCGAACACGAATTCGAGTATTCAATCATATTTGGATGGAGGGACATATCAAACCTTTAGTAAAAGTAATACGTCAGCGCCATCTTCGTATTACGGCTGTACCAATACAGGAAATTCAACATCCGGTGTAGGAGTCACAAGTCCAGCATGTACCCCATTTGCCTCTGGTATCTATTCTTTAGCGCAGCGTCATTATATGAATGGTGTGACCTTAACGAGTGATGATGGTGGGGATTTTAATTGGCAGTACTCACTTGCGAACGTCTATTACGATCAAAATATACAGCGATCTGCTGGAGCTACCAATATAGATGGGGCGCCAAGATACGACTATGCAGGCACTGTATCAGACTATAGCGGTTCAGGTTGGACAACGACCGATTGGCGGGGCAACCTTATATTAGGTGAAGGCGATACTAAAGGAAAGCATGTGTTGAGTTTTGGCTTGCACTATGACTACAACCGTCTTAATAACATCCAATACACGACCACCAATTGGAGTACAGCAACATCAGGAACTGTTTCTGCGATTGGTAAAGGCGTGACAACAACAAGTGCAGTATGGATACAAGATGTGTGGCGCCTCAATGAAGTATTGAGATTAACGACTGGATTACGTTATGAAAATTGGAATTCTTTTGATGGACAAGTCTTGTCAGCTGGAAATATGGCGACTCCATCAAAGTCTTCATTTGACGCATTTTCTCCTAAAGTATCTCTCCAATACGAAGCGTCAAATGATTGGTTAATTACCACGTCTCTAGCAGGAGCATCACGATTCCCGACACCAGGAGAATTGTTTAATGTTGTTCCAAAAGTGGCAGGAACCTGTGCGAATGGATCTGCGACATGTACCTATGCACCATCCAACTTAAGTCCAGAAGATGTACGCTCAGCTGAAGTAAGTTTTGAGAAACAATTTGGGTATGGTTTTTTAAGAACCTCATTATTTGCAGAAGATGTTCGTAATGCCTTGATCTCTCAAATTGGTTATCCTGATACGAATAATCCAAATGCTGCATTTAGTACTTGGCAAAATGTCAAAAAAATACGCAGCTATGGTGTTGAACTGGCAAGCCAATTTAAAGATGTAGTCATGAAGGGACTTGATATAGGGGGTAGTGTCACTGTGGTTAATTCAACGATTGTGGATAGCGAAGGTTTAACATCAGCGTATCAATCAACCGTTGGTAATCCTACGCCAGGCGTATCACCATTAAGAATCACCTCAGTCATGACGTATCGTCCGGATGAAAAATGGGCCTTTAGCGCAGCGGGACGATATCAGAGGCAGTACGCCTCATCAGTAGATAACAATGACGTAAACCCCAATACATATCAAGGATTTTCAGGGTTTTTTGTTGTAGATGTCAAAGCAAGATATCAAATCGATAAGCACTGGCGAGCAAGCTTTGGTATTGATAACTTGAATAATCGGGATTATTTCTTATATCACCCGTTTCCGCAAAGAACTTTTTACGCTAACCTGAGATATGCGTATTAAATTAAATTTGGGAATGAGACTTCGTTAACCAAGGATAAATTTTTGATAATACATCGTCCATGGTAAAAGGTTTGGGCATGAAGTCACTCATACCTGCCTTTAAGCAATCTATTTGATCTTGTTGAAGTACGCCGGCACTGAGCCCAATAATTGGCAGATGCTGAAATTGATTCATGTCACGAATCTTTTTTGTGGCCTCAAGTCCATCCATAAGAGGCATTTGAACATCCATTAAGATGATATCGATAGAATTTTTTAATAAAAGATCTAGGCACTCTAAACCATTACGAGCATGAAAAACATTGGCATGAACCGTTTGCAACATTTGCGAAACGATTTGTAGATTGATCTCGTTATCTTCAACAATTAAAATATTTATACCATTAAAATTTTCAGGAATCACTGGAGCTTGCAAATCGTGCTCAAGCTCCTTAGCGAATGCAGGAGGAGAGATTGGCTCATCGATGAATTCTAGGTTTAAATGAAAGCCAAAGCTAGATCCTTGACCAAATTGACTTTCCATCTGCAGTCTTGAATTCATGAGAAATAAAATTTCTTGAGAAATGGTAAGACCTAAACCAGTCCCGCCAAATTCTCTTGAAGTTCTTGCGTCTAATTGCTCAAATGGATTGAGTATCCTTATAAAATCTTCTTTAGGTATGCCGATGCCTGTATCGATAACACTTATATTGAAATCAACATATTGATTATGAATGCCATTGAATTGAGTTTTAATCGTCACAGATCCCGTACTTGTAAATTTAATTGCATTGCCAACTAAATTAAAAAGAACTTGCTGAATATTTTTGATATCACCAATGAGTTGATGCGGTATTTTTTTGTCTAGATCTAAGATGAGGTCAATATTCTTGAGACGACAACTCGAATAAAAAAGATTATAAACATCATCCAAGAGTTGATTAAATTCAAAGGGTTCATTCACAAGGGTGAGTTTATTAGCCTCAATTTTAGAAAATTCTAAAATTTGATTGAGGATGGTCAGAAGGGCTTTGGAAGAAACTGAAATCGTTTCAAAATGATGTTTGATATCCTCAGCCAAAGGCTGCTGTAGGGCAAGAGAACTTGTCCCAATGATGCCGTTGAGAGGAGTTCTGATTTCATGGGACATGGTTGCTAAGAATTGAGATTTTGCAAGACTGGCTGCCTCAGCTCTAATTTTGGCAGACGATAATTCCTTACTGGCATTAATTAAATCAGTAATATCGTAGTTGACGCCAATCATTCGTGTTGGATTTTTCTCGGAGTCGCGAAGAATGACAGCTTGTCCAGCAAGTGTTCTTATGGCACCATTTCTGTGAATAATTCTAAACTCAATATCGTAATCTTTTTTCCCTTCAATGGCTAAATTAACTGCCTGAATTGCTTTATCGCGATCCTCTGGATAGACTGCAGATTCCCAGTCATCGACGAGATTATTAAAGGAACTTTCATCCATGTCATACAAAGCAAATTGCTGATGATCCCAGCTTAATGAATTGTTGATGAGATCGTAATCCCAAACGCCCATCTTGGCTGAATTCAAGGCTAAACTTAAGCGATCATTGAGGAGCTTAATTTGAGATGTTTGCGCTTGAGCAAGAACATGAGCTTCTTCTTGGATGTGTGTCCTAGAGAGACTTAATAAAAAGCCAAGAAGGGAAATTAATCCACCAACGATACATGTAATCCACACTGGTACATACATGAATTGAAATTGCGTATTTTGCGGTTGAAATTTTAAAAGCCATGACACTTGGTTATCAAACTGCAATGTACGGGTTTGATTCAATAAAGTTTGATTCCCACGCACTGTATATTTAGTATTTTCATATAATAAGTTTTCAGAACTAGGTGGTTGATTATTGTTTGAATAAACGCGTAATTTAATAGATCTTCCAAAGCTATCCGTTAGTAAGCCTTCCAGTAATTTCTCCATTCGAATTGGTGAATAAACGAAGGCTTTAATAGCCCCGCGTCGTTGCTCAATTGTATCGATTGGCATGTTTTTTTTAAAAACTGGGGCAAATAAAATAAAGCTAGCTGGCTTGACGTTATTATTTTTATCTTGAATAAGCTCGACTTTGTCTGTCAGTGCAATTGTCCCCGAGGTGATTGCTAAGTCTTGGGCTTTTTGCCTGATAGGATTGGAGTAGGTATCAAAACCAATCGCTTGTTTATTGACTGAGTTTAAGGGTTCTAAATAAATTATAGGGGTATAAAAAGGGCGGTTACCAATTGGGAAAATGTTGATATTAGGATAATCTTTTTTAAACGCACCAAGGCTGCCTGGTCGAACGACCATATTGATGCCAATGCCGTAAATTCCTGGAGAAAATTTATCAATTTGAAGGTCTTTGATGAATAGTTTGAATTCATCGGCGTCTATCTTGTCTGACGATTTAATTTTAGCTGCGGTGCCAAGAACACTCTGAGCGTGAACATTGAAACGTTCTTTGACTTGAGTCGTGAATTGATCGCACATTAATGAAAACTTAATTTGCCCATCTTTTTTTATCTCACGACTTATCTGATTAGCAGTGATAAGGGTTAACAAAAGTCCCACAATGAGGGCTGCCCATGCTGGATAGGATTTTTTACTAAAAATAATTTGTTTATAAATTTTCACTATTGCAATTTACCACTATAACTAGCAAAAGAGTATGAACATAAAAAATTATCTGGTTGGGGCTCTACTTAATTCATTATTGCCACTCACTAGCGTTTGCAGCATTTGCATGAACTGCGCATGTTGTGACTCTGGGAGTGGGGCCAGAATTCGGCTTTGCGCAGCAATGACTACTGGAGAAGCTTCATTAAATAAGGCTTGTCCAGCAGGTGTGAGGGTTAATAAATGGACGCGTCGATCATGATCAGAAGGATTTCTTTGCACCAGATCTCTCGCTTGAAGTCGGTCAATAACTCCACCGAGTGTTGAAGCATCAAGACCAATTGTCTTCGCAAGTGTCTTTTGATCCATATTCGGTTTTTTTCCGAGAGCCCCAAGGGTGGCGTATTGAATTGGCGTTATTCCAAAAGCTTGGGTTTCTTGAAGAAATGTGGCAACAGCAATTTGCTGAAGCCTTCTGATGTAATGCCCTGGCAATGTATCAAAAGATATGAGCGGATGTAGGTTGTTGGGCATAAGAGTGGTTGTTTTCGGACTTCTTTTTTTAGATTATACTGTAACTAATAAGCACACTTACAGTAAGTATACTCAAGGAAATTTTATGACTCAATTTTCACACTCACTCCCCGTCATCGTTGCCGGCGGCGGAATTGGTGGGTTGGCAGCAGCTTTAGCGTTAACGCGACAAGGTTTTCGAGTTAAGGTTTTAGAAAAATCTCTCGAGCTTGGCGAAATAGGTGCGGGAGTTCAGTTTGGTCCCAATGCTTTTGCAGCACTTGATGCATTAGGAGTAGGGGAGAAGGCAAGAGCACGTTCAGTGTATACCGATGATATGGTCATGCATGACTGTATTGATGAAAGCACGATTGGTCGGATTGAGACTGGAAAAGAATTCTTAGAGTATTTCGGCAATCCTTATGCTGTTTGCCACCGGGCGGATGTGCATAAGTCCTTACTTGAAGGCGCTCGTGAAACGGCCCGTATTGAAGTATTAACGGGTACTGAAGTGGTTCGGGTTGAACAAGATGATCAAGGGGTCACCGTATTTGATCAGCATGGACAGGGCCATTTAGGTTTAGCCTTGATTGGTGCTGATGGTGTCAAATCAGCTATTCGTGAGCAATTTGTGGGTGATGAGGCGCGTGTTTCTGGGCATGTGGTGTACCGTGCAGTTGTTGATAAGACAGATTTTCCATCAAACTTAGCTTGGAATTCTGCAAGTATTTGGGTTGGTCCCAATCATCACCTCGTACATTATCCCCTGCGTGGTGGAGAACAGTTTAATGTGGTTGTTACCTTTCATAGTCGCGAAAAAGAAGAGTGGAGTGTCACAGAAGGAAGTAAGGAAGAAGTTGAAGGCTATTTCCAAAACATATCTCCTAAGGCTAGGCAGTTAATTTACTTACCTAAAGTATGGAAGCGGTGGGCAACCGTCGATCGTGAGCCGATTGGTCAATGGAGTTTTGGTCGTGTTACCTTGCTTGGTGATGCCGCGCACGTCACATTGCAATATTTGGCACAAGGTGCTTGTATGGCTATTGAAGATGCTGTTACATTAGGTGAGGCATTAAAAGAGTGTGACACGATTAGCAATTATGATTTTGAAAAGGCTTTTGATTTATACCAACGCTCACGAATTACAAGAACCGCTAGAATTGTTTTATCCTCGAGAGAGATGGGACGTATTTATCACGCCCAAGGAGTAGAGCGCTTAGTACGAAATGATTTGTGGAAAAATAAGACACAAGCAGAATTTTATCGGTCCATTGAATGGCTTTATGGCTGGACCGTTAAAAATTGTCTTGTGAAATAAAAAAAGTTTGAGGAGGAGATAAATAATGACGGAACTTGGCAGATTAGAAGACTTACCGCAAGAATATCGTGATGCATTAACTAAATTAAATCTTGTGCCCTTATGGCCAAGTTTACGAGGCGTCATGCCGGCGAATAAACCGCGTCCGCATACAGTGCCGACGATGTGGAAATACGCCGATATCAAACCACTACTTTTACAAGCTGGAGAGTTAACGCCGATTGAAAAAGCAGAGCGACGCGTTTTGGTGTTAGCCAATCCCGGACATACACTAGAAAAAATGCAGGCCAGTCCAGCGATGTATTTAGGGATGCAATTATTGCTTCCTGGCGAATGGGCAGCCTCACATCGACACACCCCCAATGCCATTCGTATGATTGTTGAAGGAGAAGGGGCTTACACCACCGTTGAAGGTGAAAAGTGTTACATGAGTCGAGGCGATTTAATCCTCACACCAACAGGTTTGTGGCATGAGCATGGTCATGACGGCAAAGATCCAGTCGTATGGTTAGATGTTTTAGATTTACCACTTGCTTACTATTTAGAGGTCTCCTATCACAATGAAGGCGTTAAGCAAGAGCATGTTGAAGCTTCTAAAGAGCCTTTTTATAGCACCGGCGGCGTAGTACCTTCACCGATGTTTGAGCGCTCAAAACAACAATATCCGATGTATCGCTATCCCTGGACCTTAGTGCGACAAACCCTAGAAAAAATGGCAGCATTACAAGCGCCAGACGAGATGGCCTCTGTCACATATGTTAATCCTGAGACCGGTGACGATGCGGAAAACATACTTGGTTATTACGCCTTAATGTTACGTCCTGGGCAAACTTTGCAATTACCCGTTCGTTCACCTTCGATCGTTTTTCATGTGATAGAAGGATCTTGTGAGATTGATATCGAGGGAGTTCCGTATCAGATGGGACTTGCGGATACGACTTGTGCCCCAGGTTACACACCCATCACATTAAAAAATCATTCATCCCAGCCTAGTTTTTTATTCATGACAGATGAAACACCGCTGCATCGTAAATTAGGTGTGTTCGAAAACCGTACCAAAAGATCAAAAAAAGAAACCTAAAACATGTTAAAACTGTATAGCTTTTTTCGCAGCGGCACTTCCCACCGACTCCGTATCGCACTCAATCTAAAAGGTATACCAACTAGTTATATCCCCGTTGATCTGCGCACGGAAGAGCATTTAGGCGATGCATTTAAAACGATAAATCCACAAGGGTTTGTGCCAGCCTTAGTAGGTGAATCTTTAGTGTTAACACAGTCACCTGCCATTATTGAATGGCTTGAAGAAGCGTATCCAGAGCCTGCCTTATTGCCAAAAGACATCAATCAACGCGCTTATGTAAGGGCACTAGCTGCGATCGTAGGATGCGATATGCATCCCCTGAATAATCGTCGGATATTAGAGCATTTACGCAAACAATTCGGGCAAGATGAAACTGCCATTAATGCTTGGTGTGCGACTTGGATTACCGATGGCTTTGATGCATTTGAAGCGCTCTTACAAC
>CANFUO010000103.1 GCA_947450225.1 Burkholderiaceae bacterium
TACATTAATCATTCCGAATGCTGGAGCTGACGTAATTACTGGACCAATGTGTTCTAAGAATATTTTTAGAAGTTCCTATACCAATGGCCAGCCTGGTTACGCAATGGGGGAAGTTGCAGCAAAGAAGGGTTATAAAAATGCAATGACATTGACCTGGAAATATGTTGCAGGTGAAGAGTCAGTCAAAGGATTTAAAGAAAGCTTTGAAAAGGGTGGCGGTAAGGTTACTAAAGAATTAACCCTGCCTTTTCCTGGGGTTGAGTTCCAAGCTTTACTAACCGAAGTAGCTGCGGCTAAACCCGATGTTGTTTACTCATTTTTTGCAGGAGCTGCTGCTGTTAAGTTTGTGAAAGATTATGCAGCAGCTGGCTTAAATAAAACGATTCCATTGGTTGGCCCAGGTTTTTTAACAGACGGGACTTTGGAAGCTCAAGGTGAAGCAGCTCAAGGCATGCTTACAGCGCTCAATTATGGTGATAACTTAAATACTAAACGCGATAATGAATTTCGATTGGCTTATGTTAAGCAATATAGATTACAGCCTGATGTATATGCCGTACAAGGATATGATGCTGGCCAGATGTTGGCTGTTGGTTTAAATGCAACTAAAGGTGATATTACTAAGAAAGATGATTTTGCTAAAGCACTACGCGTAGCAAAAATTGATAGTCCACGCGGACCGTTCACCATTTCCAGAGCACATAATCCCATTCAAGATTTTTATTTAAGACAAGTCGTTGGTAAGGAAAATAAAGTTATTGGTATTGCTAGTAAGTCACTTGCTGATCCAGCTCGTGGCTGCAATATGCAATAAGTTGTCACTAGCCCCTATCGTATGGATTTATCGACCTTTTTTATACAAATCTTAAATTCTGTTCAATACGGGCTGTTGTTGTTTTTAGTGGCTGCAGGACTCACCCTCATCTTTGGCATCATGGGGGTCATCAATCTTGCCCATGGTAGTTTTTATATGATGGGCTCTTACCTAGCTTTTGCCTTATCACCAATCGTTGCTGATTCGTTTGGTGGAGGGCTTATCTCGACACTCATTATTGGTGTATTGATTGCACTTGTTCTTGGCTATATTCTAGAGTGGTTATTCTATAGTTACTTGTATGAGCGAGATCATTTACAGCAAGTATTAATGACGTATGGTTTGATTCTAGTTATTGAAGAAATTCGCAGCATATTAGTGGGTGATGATGTGCATGGTGTGCCAATTCCCGATTGGTTGTCCGCTAGTATTCAGCTAAGCGAAGTGATGACTTATCCTGTCTATCGCTTATTTATCTCTGGTGTTTGTATTATTCTGGCGATCGCCATGTTTTTCGTCTTGACCAAAACTAAACTTGGAATGATGATCCGTGCCGGAAGTGTGAATCGCGAAATGATTCAATCATTGGGCGTTAATATTCAGTTACTTTATCGCCTTGTTTTTGCTACAGGAATTGCAATTGCTGCATTTGCTGGAATGGTGGCCGCTCCAGTTTCCTCTGTCTACCCAGGCATGGGGCAGGGAGTTCTTATTATTTGCTTTGTGATTGTTGTTATCGGCGGGATTGGATCTATTCGAGGGGCATTTATAGCGTCATTATTAATCGGTTTTATTGATACCTTTGGTAAAGTACTTTTGCCGGAAGTGGCTGGAGTATTGGTGTATGTCTTTATGGCAATAATTTTGTTATATAAACCAAGTGGGCTCTTTAAGGCAGGCTCATGAAAAAGTCGCAATTGACATTTCTAGTCATTTTGTTACTTAGTTTATTAGCTATCCCATTTTGGGGTTCTGAGTACGCACTAGATTGGACAACCAAGACAATGATTTATGGCATTTTTGCGCTAAGTCTAGAGCTTTTGGTTGGAACTACCGGTTTAATTTGTTTTGGACAAGCCGCATTTTTTGGTATCGGGGCCTATGCGGTAGTAAAGATATCTGCCAATCAAGCCAGTCCTGAAACCATGTATCTTTTACCTATTTCTATATTGATGGCTGGTATCTACGCATTATTTGTTGGCGCTTTATCATTGCGGACCAAGGGCGTGTACTTCATTATGGTCACTTTAGCCTTTGCGCAAATGGCCTATTACGTGATTCACGATACACCAATTGGTGGCGGTACTGACGGCATTTATTTATATAACAAACCTACATTAATGAACTGGTCCATTAGTTCTTCGATTGCGTTTTATCTTTTTACCCTAAGTTGTTTGATACTCGTGCTTGGATTTTTAGGGCTGATAACGCACTCGCGGTTTGGACGAGCGCTCTCAGGAATACGTATCAATGAAGTTAGAATGCGTGCTATTGGCTTTGAGACCTACAACTATAAGCTTTGTGCATTTGTGATTTCTGGGATGATTGCTGGGCTAGCGGGATATTTATTTGCCGTTAAAGATGGTTATGTTAATCCTGAGTTATTGAGTTGGCACTTATCGGGCTCAGTTTTAATCATGATTATTTTAGGTGGACTAGGACATTTACGAGGTGCATTGATTGGAGCGTTTTCTTTTGCACTTTTAGAGGAGTTTTTCCGTTCTGAGTTCATCTTTGGATCATTTGCGAAGCATTGGCATCTTGGCTTAGGAATTTCGATTATCTTATGTGTGGCGTTCTTGCCTAGAGGTTTATTTGGCATACCAGCATTAATTCATACCAAGTTCCTTGGCGCAACAAATCCTGATGATATTGAACAAGCGCAGGACAATAACTAATGCCGATTCAAGAAACAATTTGCATGCGTGGTGTAAAACTCTCAAAACGTTGGGGTGGTTTAGTTGCGGTCAATGCGGTTGATATCGATTTAATTTTAGGGCAAATTCATGCGGTAATAGGCACGAACGGTGCCGGTAAATCGACCCTAATTCATTTATTGTCTGGGGAGATTCCTTCAAGTTCTGGCACAGTAGAGTTGCTGGGGCGTGACGTTACAGAGTTATCACAACCAGCTCGCGCACACTTAGGATTGGGGAAAAGTTACCAACGTAACACCATCTTCCCTGAACTGACTGTTCTAGAAAATTGCCGATTATCTGCGCAATCTCGACTGCAAAAACCGTGGCATTTTTGGCAGAATGGTCAGGCTTGCATAGCTTCTAATAAGGTTGCACTCGAGACACTAGAAAAAACAGGCTTACAAAGTATTGGTCATCGCCAGGCAGGTTTACTTTCCCATGGACAAAAACGTCAATTAGAATTCGCAATGTGCTTGGCCACCCAGCCAAAGGTATTGCTATTGGATGAACCATTGGCCGGAATGGGAGCCGATGAAACTGAGCGCATGTTGATTTTTTTGGATGGTCTTCGCCATGATCATGCCATTATGTTGGTCGAACATGATATGGACGCGGTATTTAAAGTTGCGGATGTAATTACTGTAATGGTCAATGGTTCTGTCATAGCAAAAGGAACCCCAGATCACGTAAAAAATAATCCTGAAGTGCAATCTGCTTATTTAGGTGAATCCCAATGAGCGTATTTTTAGATGCGACAGATATTCATGCATGGTATGGTTCGAGTCATGTATTGCATGGGGTTGACATACACATTAAGCGACATGAAACAATTGGTTTATTAGGTCGTAATGGCATGGGTAAAAGTACCCTCATACGGACTCTATTAGGCCATGTTCACAAGCGAGAAGGTCGAATCACGATAGATGGAAAAAATGCGATGGAATTACCTCCCTATCAAATTGCACGGTTAGGTGTAGCCTATGTACCAGAAGGTAGGGGGATTTTTCCGAATCTTACGGTTAAAGAAAATTTAATGATGTCTGCTCGCCCTGGGCGATCTGGTCAACGGGTATGGACTCTCGAGCGAACTTTAAAAACCTTTCCTCGCTTAGAAGAGCGTATCAATCATCTTGGGGAGCAACTCTCCGGTGGAGAGCAGCAAATGTTATCCATCGGCCGTGCTTTAATGACTCATCCAGATTTGTTGATTTTAGATGAGGCAACGGAAGGCTTAGCGCCACTCATTGTTGCAGAAATATGGTCCGTCATACGTGAAATTTGTGAAGACGGTATTGCCACACTCATCGTTGACCGTGACTGGAGAAAAGTGTTACACCATACCGATAGAGCACTTGTTTTACAAAAGGGGCAGGTCGTTTTATCAGGTAATTCCGCAGAAATAGTTCAGCATCCAGACATCAAGAAATACCTTGGCGTTTAAAATAAGTGATTAAACAAGTAGAACATCTATTTGGAATGAGATAATTCAAGATACTTAAGTAAGAGAAAATAAACAGATGAAAAATATACGTATTGACTTTGTATCTGATGTGGCATGCCCGTGGTGTGCAATTGGTTTGGGCTCTTTAGAGCAAGCGATTGATCAACTCAAAGATGAAATTAATATTGAGATTCAATTTCATCCCTTTGAACTTAATCCTGGAATGCCACCTGGCGGACAAGATACCATGGAACATTTAATGCAAAAATATGGCTCTAGCCATGAGCAAATCGCAGCTAACCAAGCGCAAATACAAGAGCGCGCAAAAGCTGCTGGATTTCCATTTAATGAAAAAGTAAGACCACGTGTCTACAACACATTTACCTGCCACCGACTATTGCACTGGGCACAAACAGATATTAGTCTTGCTGCCCAATACTTATTGAAAAGAGAGCTATTAAAAGCTTACTTCACTAATATTGAAAACTTAGATGATCCAGAAGTGCTCTTAAATGCAGTTAAAAGGGCAGGTTTAAACTCGTCTGAGGCAAAGAAAATTATCGAGTCAGACCAATACACCAGTGAAGTACAAGAAGCCTTGTTGTATTACAAGACGATAGGGATTACTGCGGTACCTTCAGTGATTGTTGAGGATAAATATCTTATTCAAGGTGGGCAGTCAGCAGAGGTATTTATGAGTTCTCTGCGACAAATTGCCGCAGAACAAACATCAACTTCACAAGAGTGAAACCACCCATTGATTGAAATCACTCAGGAGTACCATGCTGTATTAACAGCGATTGCCAGAAAAGATCCATTTATTTTTATTAGTGGACGCGCGGGTACTGGTAAGACCACTCTTGTTAATTATTTAAGAAATAACTTAACTGAACAAGTAGCGGTTGTGGCGCCAACGGGTGTTGCGGCTCTGCAAGTAAGGGGTGTGACAATCCATTCGTTTTTTAGATTTCCGCCACGCCTCATTTTTCCAGAAACAGACATTAAAAAACTCAAGGACCGACGTCTATATAACAAATTAGGTATTTTGATTATCGATGAGATATCGATGGTCAGAGCCGACATGGTTGATGCCATTGACATGTTCTTGAGAGTAAATGGACCGCGAGAGGGACATCCTTTTGGGGGCGTACAAATTATCTTTGTTGGGGATTTGTTTCAGTTGCCGCCAGTTGTGCGACAAGAGGAAATGGAAGTATTGCGTGAGCGAGGATACGACGCGGCGTACTTCTTTAATGCCCACATATTACATCGATCAGAACTAACCTATATTGAGCTTATGAAGATCTTTCGCCAAAAAGATCAGTCGTTTACAAGCCTTTTAAACCATATACGGATGAATCAAGATGCTGATACAGCGATAGGGATCATTAACGATAGCTGCTACCGACCAAATAGTTCAGGAGATTATCAAGCCATTACACTCACAACGACCAATCAACGTGCGGATAGTATTAATGCCAAAGAAATGCGTTTATTAGATACAGAAACGAGAATATACAAAGGTCGTATTGACGGAAAATTTAATGTGGATGAGCGTAATTTACCTTCTCCTTTAGATCTCACATTAAAGTTAGGAGCGAGAGTGATGTTTACAGCAAATGATCGCAATATGCCAAGACGTTGGATGAATGGTACTTTAGGCAAAGTCGTGCAATTTGAAACCGATTCTATAACGGTAGAGTTAGATGTCAGCAATCATCAAACGACAAAAATAAGGCATTTGGTAGAGGTACCTATTTTTTCATGGGAATCTTATCAATATGAATATGATGAGAAAGAAAACCAAATCAAGCCAGTAGTCAATGGCAAGTTTGAGCAATTTCCGCTCATGTTGGCCTGGGCTGTAACGATACATAAAAGCCAAGGTAAAACCTTAGAAAAAGTCAGAGTGGATTTAACTGGCGGTAGTTTTGCTCCGGGACAAGTTTATGTGGCGTTAAGTCGTTGTACGACCCTTGAAGGCATTGAGCTTGAGCAACCCATTAGAAAAAATGACGTGCGCACAGATGCACACGTCAAAGATTTTTACCGCCGATTAAATTAATTATTTCTTGGCTTTTTTCTTTTTCTTCGCTGGTGATTTTTTGGCTAGCGGCGCAGACCAATTTTCGAGCACCTTATAGACAACCGCCGTATCGTCTTTAGCATGACCTAAAGCATTCGCAGCGTTATAGACAGGAATACAGGACGCAAAAACTGGAGCAGGAACTGCGTAGGATTCAATCGCACCACTAATCAAATGCATATCCTTATTCCAAACATCAATTTTCATGGTTGCTTCGCTCCAAGTGCGATTGGCCATTGCGGGGCCTCTAACTTGGAACATTCTTGAGCTACCAGCACTGTTACCGATAACTTCAACGATTTGATTGGCATCTAGGCCCATTTGAACACCCAGTAAAATAGCCTCAGCAGAAGCTACATTATGAATCGCCACGAGATGGTTGGCGACTAATTTCATCTTCATACCTTGACCAAAATCACCAATGTTATACATAGCACGTGCAAAACCATCAAACACAGGACTCATTTGCTGGATGGCTTTTTTATCGCCACTAGCATAAACCACAAGATCTCTTGTTTTGGCTTGAGCTCCAGTTCCAGATAACGGGCAATCCAAAAGAATCACACCAGCTTTGGCAAGGATATCGCGAGCAGCCTCTTTGGCATCGATAGGTAAAGTACCCAGTTCAGCAACCACAGTCCCTTTTTTCGCAGAGGCTGCAATATCTTTTACAACCTGCATCAAAGCTGGTACAGATGGTAGAGAAAGTAAAATATGATTTGCTTTAGAAGCTACATCAGCAACGCTTGCTTGAATATCGATGCCTTCTTTTTTCATTATCTTTTGTTGCTTAGGGCTTGGATCAAAGCCATACACATGAAAGCCAGCTTGATGTAAGTTGGCGGACATAGCCGAACCCATGATACCTAGACCAATAAAGCCAACAACTGGTTTTTCTTTGACGCTAATTTCTTTTACAGCATTTTTTTTAGCTACAGGCGCGCGGGCCGTAGGAGATTTTTTGACAATGGCCATATGCTTCCTAATAAAGTTAAATAAAGTTTAGATAAAAGATTGAATTGCCGACAAAAACGCTTGAGGGTCTTGCAGTTGAGGAACATGGGCTAGGCCAGGCAGAATTTTTAATTCAGCCTGTGGAAGTAACTTTGCAAGCTCTTCCGACATAGGAACTGGTGTAGCCTCATCAAACTCACCGACAACTACGAGGGCTGGAATTTGTAGTTGTTGAACTTGTGAGCGCAGGTCCATGGTGGATAAGGCTTCGCATGCCCCATGAAAAGTTGCTAAGTTGATATTTAAAAAACGTTCTTTTCGATCAGCGATTAATTGCGGATGAAGTTCTTGATAGGCAGGAGCAAACAGGCGACGCATGGCAACATCTGCGATGGCGATGAGCCCTTTGTTTTTCGCATTATCTGACATACCGCGAAAAGCTGCACGACCCTGTTCAGTAAAA
>CANFUO010000104.1 GCA_947450225.1 Burkholderiaceae bacterium
ATCTTAAAAACCATGACTAATCTTAGTTGATTTTGTTGTATTTCGCAATACAAGGTATCCCTCTTAAAGAGAAATTTGTTGTTATTCAACAATATCTAAGGCATATCTCACATGAAGTATGCGTTATCACGCTAATTGATTATAAAAACCATATCGAGTTAGGTTTTTATTCGCCGCTTTTGCTAGCTTAATTCATTTTTTAATCATAAAAATAATGCTTGGGGGATTTATTTTAGGGTCAAGCTCAAGGATATACTTTGATGAGCACAAAGCAGAATCACAAACCAGCAAAACTAAGCCGTTGCTGGTTTCATGTGCGCAAGTCCACCCATATACGCTTGTAGGGCTGGCGGTATCAATATGCTACCGTCAGCTTGTTGATTATTTTCAATCAAGGCAACTAGGCATCGTCCAATGGCTAACCCAGACCCATTGAGTGTATGGATTAATTCCGGTTTGCCCTGCCCTTCTTTAAACCTTGCTTGCATTCTGCGCGCCTGAAAATCGCCCATCGTTGAGCATGAACTGATCTCTCGATAAGTATTTTGGGAAGGTATCCACGCTTCAAGGTCATAGGTTTTCATGCTTCCAAAACCCATATCCCCTGTACATAAGAGTACTTTACGGTAAGGTATACCCAAACCCTCAAGGACAGACTGCGCATGCTCCGTCAACTGCTCTAGAGCATTTAAGGAGTCTTCTGGTTTTACAAACTGAACTAATTCAACTTTTTCGAATTGATGTTGCCGAATCATGCCCCTAACATCTCTTCCATAACTGCCAGCCTCAGACCTAAAACATGGTGTATGCGCGACATATTGTTTTGGCAACTCCTGCGCCTGAAAAATAACGTCTCTAGCTAGATTAGTCACAGGCACTTCTGCTGTTGGTATTAAATAAAAATTTTCTGTTTCCACAACTTCTTCTGCTGATGCGGATTCAGAAATCTTTCTGGGCACTTTGAACAAGTCTTCTTCAAATTTAGGGAGTTGACCTGTGCCTCGCATGGAGTCTGCGTTAACAATAAACGGCACATTGATTTCTTCGTAACCATTGCGGGTCGTATGTAAATCCAACATATACTGCGCTAAGGCACGGTGCAACTTGGCAATCGGTCCCTTGAGCACCACAAACCTCGATCCTGTAATCTTGGTTGCGGAAGCAAAATCAAGACCGTGCAGCGCACCTAAATCAACGTGGTCTTTAATTTCAAAATCGAACTTAGGAATATCGCCCCAACGTTTAATCTCTACATTTTCCTGCTCATCTTGACCGATAGGAACGCTTTCGTGCGGAAGATTGGGAATACCCATTAAAAAATCAGCAATTTCCTTTTGCAAGAGATCCAATTCTCGCGAGGCTGTATTAAGTAATTCGTTGCACTGCACTGACTGCGCCATTTCCGCAGCGGCATCTTCTGCCTTGGCTTTTTTCATACCGATTTGTTTAGCGAGTTGATTTCGTTTTGCTTGTAACTCTTCAGATTGCGCCTGCAAGGTTTTACGCTTTGACTCGAGTGCCGTATATTGATCGACCTTTAAGATGAATTTTCGGTTTGCAAGCTGCGCAGCAACGCTGTTCACATCTTTACGGAGTAGCTGAGGATCAATCATGTTTGTTCTATCTAAAATTCAGTTAAGGAAGTTTGACTACATCAGTGCCAGGTGGTGGTTTAAAAACAAACTCACTAGGAGCCACTGCTATATTGGTTTTTATATTACTAAATGTTAACAACACCACATTACCAAAATTATCACGAAGCTCCATTGCTTGGGGTAAATTATTATTCATCCCAATACCAATTTTGCTATAGGGGATATCTCCGCCACCAGCTTGATTAGATTTTGGAGATAACTCTACCCAAGTTAAGTCGCCCTTTTCACCAACTAACTTTAATTCAAAATACTGCTCAAGTGGGGTATCACCAAATAAAATAGCTGCCGGAGTAGTGGCTAATGCTTGATTGGCCGCTCGGTAAGTCACTTGATTTAAATCTTTATCCCACATAGCTAATTGCTTACCATCTGCAACCATCTTTTGCTCATAAGGCTTAATGGTAGTCCAAACAAACCTTCCAGGTCTTGAGAATAAAAATCGTCCGGATAATTCTTTGTTAACTTTTAACTTTCCATCACTGGTCTGACTGACTTGTTGTTGAACAAAGTCCCCCATAGAGGTTTTCGTATTTTTGGAAAAATTTCTTAATTGATCAATAGCATCTGCTGACCAAACGATTTGGCTATAAAGTAATACGAAAAAAAAACCTACTATTTTTTTGAACATAACACCCTAGGTCATTTATTTGGTAGCTGATGATGAGGTCAAGATTTCTCGCGTACCAGATCCAGACATCTTCGATACCAGTCCTGCTTTTTCCATATCTTCTAGCAACCGTGCTGCACGGTTATAACCAATCCGTAAATGGCGCTGCACTAAGGATATCGATGCCCGTTTATTTTCTAAAATAATCGCTACGGCTTGATCATAAAGCGGGTCAGCTTCACCGCCACCTTCTTCACCAAAGCCACCATCGGCACTTTCAGCAGGCCCATCAATGATTTCATCAATATAGTTGGGACTACTGCGCTCTTTTAACCAATCAACAACACGTTGTACTTCATTGTCAGATACAAAGGCGCCGTGAGCACGCATTGGCTGACCTGTACCTGGCGGCATATACAGCATATCACCCATACCTAACAAGCTTTCTGCGCCTTGCTGATCGAGAATCGTGCGGCTATCAATACGACTACTCACTTGAAAAGATAATCGCGTTGGCACATTGGCTTTAATCAAACCCGTAATCACATCCACACTTGGGCGCTGTGTAGCAAGGATTAAATGTATTCCTGCCGCACGTGCTTTTTGCGCAATTCTGGCAATTAATTCTTCGAGTTTCTTACCAACCACCATCATTAAGTCCGCCAACTCATCAATCACAATCACAATCGTTGGCGCTTTATATAAAGGCTCAGGATCATCTGGAGTTAGGCTAAATGGATTAAATAAGTGCGTTCCCGCTTCTTCTGCTTCCATAATTTTTTTATTAAAGCCAGCCAAATTACGAACGCCAAATTTACTCATTAACTTATAGCGCCTATCCATCTCTTTGACAGCCCATTGCAATGCATTGGCTGCCTGCCTCATATCAGTAACAACCGGCGTTAGCAAGTGCGGTATGTCTTCATACATGGCCATTTCCAACATTTTTGGATCGATCAGTATCAAGCGAACTTCATCTGGCTTGGCCTTAAACAGTAATGACAAAATCATGGCATTAATACCTACTGATTTACCAGATCCCGTTGTTCCAGCAACAAGCATGTGTGGCATCTTCGCCAAATCCGCCACCATCGGTTGCCCTGATATATCTTTACCTAAAGCTAAAGTTAAGATTGAATGACTGGAGTTATAGACTTGCGAGGAGAGAATCTCAGACAAACTAATCGTCTGCCGCTTTGGATTTGGAACCTCTAGCCCCATACAAGTCTTGCCTGGAATTGTTTCCACAACCCGCAAGGCTTGCGTGCCGAGGGCACGGTTAAGATCTTTGCTTAAATTAACAATCTGACTACCTTTGACGCCAAGTGCTGGCTCAATCTCATAGCGGGTTATCACTGGACCTGGATAGGCCGCGATGACTTTGACCTCGACGCCAAAGTCTTTTAATTTGCGCTCAATTAATCGTGATGTGAATTCTAAGGTATCTTCAGAGACGCCGTCGATTAACGCTGGAGCTTCATCCAATAACGATAAAGGGGGTAACTCTGAATCAGGAATCTCATCAAAAAGAATCTGCTGTTTTTCTCGCTCAACGCGTTCACTTTTTTGAATCACCGGTTCTTGTCGAACAATATGAATCGGTTCTTCTACTTCAATTTTATCTAACTCTTCTTCAACAAGTTCTTCCCGCTCTACGGCAGCAACTTCGCCAATCTTACGGTCCTCTACAGAGGCTTGTTTATTTCTAAGCTTCATGAAGCCAAGCTCTAAACTACGCCCGACACGCTCAGTGAAGACAATCCACGAAAAATGCAGAAATAAAGATAACCCAGCAAAAAAAATTAACAACAATAAAAGTGTCGCCCCAGTAAATCCCAATAAGTTTTGTAGGGGTTCACCAATGGCTTCACCTAAAACGCCACCAGGTTGATTTGGCATCGGTATGGTGAGTGAATGCAATCGAATCGACTCAAGCGCCACACTAGAGAAAAGTGTCATTAAAAATCCTAGCCATCTGACTAACCAAGAATCTTTGATGAATTCCGGCGTTTCTAATGGCACATCCGGTAATGCTGGGTGTGCTATTTTTTGCCATCCTGCAAATACGCGCCTCGCAAAAAAAATAATCCACCAATATGCTGATACACCAAAAATAAACAGTAGTAGGTCAGATAAGTAAGCGCCTGCGCGTCCACCCAGGTTTTTGATCGCTCCGCCTGAATTGTTTGACCATGCTGGATCTGCTTGGTGATAAGTAACTAATATCAGAAATAAGCCTAAACAGGCGGCTAAGGAGATAAACCAACGTATTTCTGAGAGAAGTTTTTTGAATCGGATGGTGTTTTCTGATGCGGGAGGGTTCTCAACCCCTTCATTGAAGGAGGTTTTTGTACGCAGAGATTTAGCTTGTACCGTGTTTCGCCCCATAAGCTCTTATTGTAAACCCGTATGACAATCTATTTATTTTTTTTAAAGCTAAATCCTATAACACTTGAATAGTATTTAGTCTTTATAATATTTCTTATGACTGAAAAAACGATTAAACACTCAAAATTACTGATTTTAGGTTCCGGTCCTGCCGGTTATACCGCGGCGGTTTATGCCGCTCGTGCCAACCTAAATCCGGTTCTTATTACGGGGCTGGCTCAAGGTGGCCAATTAATGACAACTACCGATGTGGAAAACTGGCCTGCCGACCCACTTGGCGTCCAAGGTCCAGAGCTCATGCAGCGCTTTTTGGAACACGCGGAGCGCTTTAATACAGAGATTATTTTCGACCATATTCATACAGCAGCTCTGACTGAGAAGCCAATTCGCTTGGTGGGTGATTCTGGTACCTACACCTGCGACGCTCTGGTCATTTCTACTGGTGCCTCAGCGCAATATTTAGGTCTTGCTTCAGAAGAGCAATTCATGGGGCGTGGTGTTTCTGCTTGTGCTACTTGTGATGGATTTTTCTATAAAAACCAAGATGTATGCGTGATTGGTGGCGGCAATACTGCAGTTGAAGAGGCTCTTTATTTGAGTGGTATCGCCAAAAAAGTCATTGTTGTTCATCGTCGGGATAAATTTCGTGCTGAACCTATCCTCATCGATCGACTCATGAGTAAGGTTGCTGAGGGTAAGATCGAGGTTCGCTGGCATAGTCAAGTTGATGAAGTTCTAGGTGATCAATCTGGCTTAACGGGTGTGCGTATTCTTAAATCCGATGGCTCGAAAGAGGATTTGGTGGTCCAAGGTATGTTTGTAGCCATCGGCCATAAACCCAATACTGATATTTTTGCAGGCCAACTTGATATGGCTGGTGGGTATATTAAAACCCAAAGCGGACTAACTGGTAATGCCACTGCAACTAATATCCTCGGTGTTTTTGCCGCTGGCGATGTTCAAGACCATATTTACCGTCAAGCCATTACTAGTGCAGGTACTGGTTGTATGGCGGCTTTGGATGCGCAGCGCTACTTGGAGTCTCTTGAATAAGTCGTTTGTTAATGCATAAAAAAAGCCAAGCTTACTGCTTGGCTTTTTTTTGGCTTTTAATGCCTATTTGACGACTGTCAATAAAGGCACAATTAGCAAGGCAACAATATTAATAATTTTAATTAATGGATTAACTGCAGGTCCCGCTGTGTCTTTGTATGGGTCACCAACAGTGTCGCCAGTCACAGCCGCTTTATGGGCTTCTGAACCTTTGCCACCATGATTGCCATCTTCAATATACTTCTTCGCGTTGTCCCATGCACCACCACCAGTACACATCGATATCGCTACAAATAAGCCCGTCACAATCGTTCCCATCAGTAATCCACCTAAAGCTTCTGGGCCTAAGAAGATACCCACAAGAATCGGCACAATCACTGGCAATAGCGACGGCACAATCATTTCTTTAATTGCAGCAGTCGTCAACATATCAACAGCGCGACCATATTCTGGTTTTGCGGTGCCTTCCATAATGCCCTTGATTTCTCTGAACTGTCGACGAACCTCTTCAACTACTGCTCCAGCACTGCGACCTACTGCTTCCATTGCCATTGCACCAAACAAGTAAGGAATCAATCCGCCAATAAATAAACCAATAATGACTAAGTGATTTGATAAGTCAAAACTCACATGGTGTCCTGCGCTCTCTAAGGCATGGGTGTAATCAGCAAAGAGTACTAAGGAAGCCAAGCCAGCTGAGCCAATTGCATATCCTTTTGTCACGGCTTTGGTCGTATTGCCAACTGCATCTAATGGGTCAGTAATGTTTCTGACTGACTCCGGCATTTCGGCCATTTCTGCAATTCCACCAGCGTTATCCGTGATGGGGCCGTAAGCATCTAAAGCCACCACTATTCCGGCCATGGACAACATCGATGTCGCTGCAATCGCAATCCCATAGATGCCGGCTAATGCAAATGCTGCGTAGATAGACATACAAACAAATAACACCGGCCATGCTGTGGATTTCATCGAAATACCTAAACCAGCAATAATATTCGTACCATGTCCTTTGGTAGATGCTTCTGCCACATGCTGAACTGGGGCATAGTTGGTGCCTGTGTAATATTCAGTAATCCAGACCAATGCTGCAGTTAAGACTAAACCAACTACAGTTGATCCAAATAAACGCATCTGACTACCAGCCATTCCTAAAACATCATCTGGAATTAACCATTTCGTCACGAAATAAAAACCAATCAACGATAAAACACCGGCAATGATTAATCCTTTGTATAAGGCTGGCATGACATTTTTCATACCAGGAGTCGCTTTTACAAAACTACATCCCACAATCGAAGCCAAGATCGATAAGCCTCCAAGTACGAGTGGGTATGTAACGGCTATCGCACCTGCTGATTTAATCATCAAGGCACCGAGCACCATTGTTGCAATAAGGGTAACTGCATAGGTTTCGAATAAGTCCGCGGCCATACCTGCACAGTCGCCAACGTTATCGCCAACGTTGTCAGCAATCACAGCTGGGTTACGTGGATCATCTTCTGGAATACCCGCTTCAACTTTACCAACTAAATCCGCACCAACGTCTGCACCTTTGGTAAATATTCCGCCTCCCAAACGCGCAAAGATAGAAATTAAAGATGATCCAAATGCTAACCCAATCAACGGGTGCAAAATCACACTCAGTTCTTTGCCAGCACCTTGACTATCAAGATACATATAAAAACCACCAACCCCAAGTATCCCTAAACCAACAACTAACATCCCAGTGATTGCCCCACCTTTAAACGCAACATTTAAGGCCTCGTTCATGCCAACGGTCGCTGCTTGAGCAGTCCTTACATTGGCCTTGACCGAAACATTCATGCCAATAAAGCCACAGGC
>CANFUO010000105.1 GCA_947450225.1 Burkholderiaceae bacterium
CAATACCGAAAAATGTTAGCGGTCACTAATTTTATTATGTGAAAAACCCTATTTTTTTGGCTTATTTGCGTAAGTTTTTACACTGTGAAACATAAAAATACTGATTTGCTTGTATGTTTCACAATATCTGTTTTATTTGCCCGCCACCACTCTAGCAGTTGATGTCCGCTCATGTTAAATTAGTGTTTCTAATTATTAATCAAAAGCCTATTCTATAGGCTCCTTTTGGAGATCGTTTTATGAATGCACCAGAGCGTATGGCCTCACCATCTATTCCTTCACAACTGAAAAATCCTGCTTTGTTCCAAGAGCAAAGCTTTATTAACGGTGCCTGGAAATCATCTAAAAGTGGTGAGACTTTTTCAGTCAACAATCCCGCAACCGGTGACATTATTGCCAAAGTAGCTAATATGCAAACACAAGATGCCTTAGCTGCTATCGACGCGGCTCAGGTAGCTTTTGCTTCTTGGAAGAACAAGTTAGCAAAAGAACGTTCTGCCATTATGCGCAAATGGTTCAATCTCATTGAAGCCAATGCGGATGATTTAGCTAAACTCATGACCCTTGAGCAAGGCAAACCTTTAGCGGAAGCAAAAGGTGAGATTATGTACGGAAATTCATTTATCGAATGGTTTGCAGAAGAAGCCAAACGTGTTGCTGGTGCCGTCCCGTCTACGACTTGGTCGGATAAACGTCTCGTAGTCCTCAAACAACCTATTGGTGTTTGCGTTGCCATTACGCCTTGGAATTTTCCGACCGCAATGATTACCCGTAAGGTAGCACCTGCAATTGCTGCTGGTTGTACTATCGTGATTAAACCTGCTGAACAAACCCCTCTTTCAGCGCTAGCCTTGGCAGTTCTTGCTAAAGAAGCTGGCATGCCTGATGGTGTTCTTAATATTATTACTGCCGATGCAGACCGTTCAATTGAAATTGGTAAAACATTGTGCGCCTCTAAGTCTGTTGCACATTTATCCTTTACTGGTTCAACGCCTGTAGGTCGTATCTTGATGGCGCAGTGTGCACCCACGGTTAAAAAAGTGGCCCTTGAACTTGGTGGTCATGCTCCATTTATCGTTTTTGAAGATGCTGATGTGGACGCTGCAGTTACTGGTGCGATCGCTTCAAAATACCGTAATGCGGGTCAAACGTGTGTTTGTACCAATCGCTTTTATGTCCACGAAAGTTTGCATGATGAATTTGTGGAGAAGCTTGCAAAAGCAGCATCTGCTTTGCCTGTAGGAAATGGTTTAGATGCTGGCGTTAACCAAGGACCGTTGATTGATGAACAGGCGATTGAAAAAGTAGAGCGTCATATTTCTGATGCGGTAGCAAAAGGTGCTTCTATCAAGACAGGTGGTAAGAAACATACTTTGGGCGGACTTTTCTTTGAGCCAACTGTACTTGCCAATGTCACCAATGACATGCAGATTATGACTGAGGAAACCTTTGGTCCAGTCTCAGCCGTGGTTCCGTTTAAAGATGAGGCTGATGTAATTGCTGCAGCTAATAATACTGAATTTGGCTTAGCTTCTTATTTCTATAGCCGTGATATTGGTCGTATCTGGAGAGTTGCTGAACAACTCGAATACGGCATGGTTGGTATTAATACTGGCCTATTCTCAAACGAAGTTGCGCCTTTTGGTGGTGTAAAACAATCCGGCTTAGGTCGTGAGGGCAGCATTTGGGGAATGGACGAATATATGGAAATGAAATACCTCTGTATTGGTCTTTAATTTACACCAATTAAAATGTTGACTTAAGCTAACATTTTAATTAAAAAACTAGTATAATGTTACCTATGGGTAACTTTATACTGAGTTTTCATGATTTAGCAAAAGAATTTAAAGCTGAAAGAAAAGCTTTGGGATTCACACAATCTCAAGTTGCGCAAAACGCTGGATTGAGAAGAGAAACCATTATTCAAATTGAAGCAGGGGAAAATGTTCAAGCCTATTCCCTCCTCAAAGCAATTTCCGCATTAGGTAAAGCGATTGAAATCGTCGATCGAAGAATTGACTATGACCATTTAAAGGAGATGTTCGATGACTCCTAATCGCATCAAACAACTTCAAGTGATGTCCCCTCAAGGATTGTCGGGCTCAATTACAAAGGATGCGCGCTTTGTTTTTAACTACTTAACAACGAATCGTGATGCGGAGGTTTCTCTTAGTCTTCCTATCAGGGCAGAAAGTTACGCAAGCGGAGGTTTATTTTCTATCTTTCAAATGAATAAGCCAGAAGGCTATTTATTAGAGTTCTTAAAAAATAGGTTTTCTAAGTCCATGTACTTAGATGACATGATGCTACTCAAGTTAACTGGTCAAAATCAAATCGGTAGACTTACTTATATAGATCCTCTTCAAGAAGAAATGACTCCCTTGAAGAATCAAGTGAGCGCCGAAGAACTCATCCAGTCCAATACATCAGAAGATCTGTTCGAATTCCTTATTGATACTTACTTTAGTTCGGGCATCTCTGGCTTTCAGCCTAAGGTGATTGTTCCTGTGGTTGATAAAAAAACAATCTTAACCACTGAATACATTGTGAAAGCTTCTGGGGAAGATTACCCTCTTCTTGCTCAAAATGAATTCTTATGCATGGAAGTAGCACGAGTTGCCGGTATTAGCGTCCCTGAGTTTTGGCTATCCAATGATGGCGGTCTTTTTATCATGAAAAGATTTGACAGAACCCCAAGTGGTGAAAAATTTGGTCTCGAAGATATGCTCACCTTAATGGGTAAAGGAATCGACGAAAAATATCATGGTAGCTACGAAAGTATTGCCAAACTGATTGATGCCTATTGCGGCATTCATGCTAATGAAAGTAAAGCGCGATTATTCGAGTATCTAGCCGTCTCTGTTTTACTTCGCAATGGCGATGCTCACCTTAAAAATTTCTCATTACTCTACGATTTACCAAGAGGAAATATTCAACTATCCCCTCTATACGACGTTGTAACAACATCGATTTATACCATCACAAATCCTAAAACTGGTGCTACTAAAGTTGATAATACAATGGCTCTGAATTTAAATAAAAGTAAATCTTACCCTCTCCAAGATGCACTTATAGCGTTTGGTGAAAATGTCTGTATGGTTCAAAATGCAAAAGAAATGATTGATAAAATTGAAGATGCCAAACGGACGGTTCTTCATGATTGTGCCCACCGCGCAGATGATGCTCTTGTGAAAAAACTAAAGCTTGCTTGGTTGGTAGATTAATTTGTATGGTTGCTTTCTTTAAATGTACATAAATTTAAAAATTTTGACAATCAACTAAACTAATAACCAGCAAAATAACCGGCATTATTGATCTATAAATTAGGTCTTGCATTTAACTTAAGTAATTGTTATTATTAACTTTATTAATAATTATTAACCGGCAAAATAACCGGCAAAAATGATCAAAAAAAACAGCCCGCAATATGATAGTATTCGTCAATTTGAGCCTTTGCTCCCAAAACAAAGGATGGGTGAATTACAGTCTCAAACTCTAGAAATTGAGGAAAAGTCTTCTCGTCTTGGTAATGGGATTCATTTAACAACACTTACCTCCATTCAAGAGTTGGTGCGCTCCATGAACTCCTACTACTCTAATCGTATAGAAGGGCAAAGTACCCATCCAGCTAATATTGAACGGGCTTTAGCTTATGACTTCTCAGATAAGCCTGATATCGCCAAACTTCAAAGGGTGGCAATTGCCTATATTGATGCAGAGAAGGAGCTTGAAATCATTGACGGGAGAGGTCTCGAAAACACCTTACGCTCAAGCGTACTCATTAAGGCCCATCGTGCTTTATATCAAAAACTAGACTCTCTAGACAGAACTATTCCCGAGGGTCGTGTCATTGAACCTGGTCAAATTCGACAAGAAGAAGTAACTGTAGGCGATCATATGCCGCCTATTTGGAGTAGCATTCCCGATTTTTTAATCCGTATGGATGAAGTATATGCAAAGCAGGCTCCAAGTCATCAAAGACTTATCTACATAGCAAGCGCCCATCAACGAGCGATGTGGGTGCATCCATTTTTGGATGGCAATGGTAGGGCTGTTCGATTACAAACTCATCTTGCCATGATGGATGTAACGAAAGGTTTGTGGTCGATGAATCGAGGGCTTGCTCGTAATCGAGATGCCTATTACGCCTATCTTTCTGGAGCAGATGATCCAAGACATGGCGATTTGGATGGCAGAGGAAATTTAAGCGAAAAAATGTTGTGGCAGTGGTGTCAATGGTTTATCAGCATTGCGAATGATCAAGTGAGCTTTATGGAAAAAATGCTTAACCTTTCGGAAATGAGGAAAAACCTAGAAGCGCTAATTTCTTTTCGCTCAAGTCAAGATAGAGAAATTCGCAGGGAAGCGATTGCCCCCCTTTACCACCTTTACCTCGCTGGCCCTACAAAGCGGGGAGACTTTTTACAAATGACTGGATTAGGCGAGCGAACAGCTAGATCTTTGCTTTCTAGGTTATTAAAGACTGGGGTCGTCACTAGCGAAAATCATAAAGCACCGGTTCAGCTAGCATTTTCATTAGATAGTCTGCAATTTTTATTGCCCAATTTATACCCCGAGGCAGCAACTTTAAATTTTTAATTAAAAAGCCACGAATTACGATTACGCTTTTTTAACAAACACCAAATCCCATACACCGTGACCGAGCTTTAATCCTCGGTTTTCAAACTTAGTAATTGGGCGATAACTAGGTCTTTGTGCGTATCCCAAAACGACTGTTCCATCGACTAGGGTTTCATGACTTGTTGCAGTATTTTGCAATTGATCCTCACTACTTAACACCGTGAGCATTTGCTGAGCATATTCCTCCCAATCAGTGGCTAAGTGAATGTATGCCCCTGATTTTAATTTTTTACATAGCTTAGAAATAAATTCAGCCTGAACCAGTCTTCTTTTATTGTGCTTTTTTTTGTGCCAAGGATCTGGGAAAAAGATATGTACACCGTCTAATACGCCATCGGCAATCATATTCTCAAGGACATCTACTGCATCATGACGAATGATGCGAATGTTCTCTATTTTTTCTTCACCAATTTTTTTGAGTAGTGCACCAACACCTGGTTCATGGACCTCGAGTGCCAAAAAATCATCACCATTTCTCAGTTTGGCAATATGCGCTGTTGTTTCTCCCATGCCAAATCCTATCTCTAGGATTTTAGGTCGGACACGATCTGATGTTGAAAATACACTTTCCCAATGAAGGAGTTCGGGCGTATACGGAATCAGATATTTGGGGCCTTGTTCATCAATAGCACGTTGTTGACCCTGCGTCGTGCGTCCCGCACGCATCACAAAAGATTTGATGCGTCGCGGGCTATAGTTTTTTTCTTCTTCAGAATCTTTAATTGGATCAGGTATCACTATTTTTATGCACCCCAGTTAATCCATCCAAGAACTGAAGTCAAAATGACCATCACACCAAAAGCAATTCGGTAATACGCAAATGGCTTGAAATTATGATGGCTCACATAGCCTATCAGCCATTTAACGCAAAAAAAGGCTGAGATAAATGAGGCTATAAAACCCACACCTAGGACAGGGCCAAAACCTGCAAGATCTAAAAGGCTTGTGTCATGACGGAGTTTAAAGAGCTCATACACGGTAGCTCCAGCAATAACAGGTATGGCTAAGAAAAACGAAAACTCTGTCGCTACCTGGCGAGGAAGCCCAAATAACATCCCGCCAATAATTGTCGCGCCTGATCTTGATGTACCTGGAATGAGCGCTGCACATTGCGCAAGTCCTACTTTAATCGCATCTTTCATACTTAAATCTTCTATATGCTCAATGCTCGACAGTACAACTTTGCGACTGCTGTGTTTTGCTTTTTCAAGATGCTCAGCCCATAGAATAATAAATCCACCCACAATAAAAGCAGTGGCTACTGGAATCGGGGCAAATAAATGCGCTTTAATATATTTGCCAAGTAAAAGTGCTAAAACAATCGCTGGAATAGACGCTACGATGACATTCATCGCAAAGCGATTAGAGAGTGGTCTTCTGCCTAGGCCCGCAATCACATCAATTATTTTTTTACGAAACTCCCAACATACCGCCAAAATTGCGCCTAATTGGATGATGACTTCGAAAGCCTTGCCTCTCTCATCATTAAATTGTAAGAGATGCCCTGCGAGAATTAAATGCCCTGTACTTGAAATAGGCAAGAACTCTGTTAAACCTTCTACCACTCCTAATATCACTGCTTTGATGAGTAATGCAATATCCATTTATAGCCTTAACTGATGTATTAATTAAAAGAAATTGATATCCTGAATTATCGATATATCTCTTTACGGTTGCCCAACTGAACAACAATCACTAATAACTGTTGATCCTGGATCTCACAAATGATTCGATAATCTCCAACACTGTAGCGCCAATATGCACCAAGTGCCGATCCAGTTAAACCTTTACCAATATCTCGCGGATGATCGCTACTAGCTATTCGATCATCCATGAAATCCAATATGCGCTGTGCAGATTGTCGATCAAGTTTTTTCAGTTGTTTTCTGGCAGATTCAGTATATTTAATTATCCAAGCCAAGCTCGCCCCTTAACTCACTCGAAGAATACAAAGCTTCCTCCCCTTTGCGAACCCTCTCCATAGTGGCTGCTGCTAGATAAAAATCCTCTAAATCTTCTAATCCTTGAACAATGAGTTCTCGAAGATAGTAAGCCTTAGACCTTCCTGTAGAGGCGGCTAAATGATCCAGCCGTTGCTCAATAGCAGGGTCTAATCGAATGGATGTGGCCATCAAAACTCCCTCACAAATAAATACAATGACTACAATAAATATATGTATTCATTGTAGTCAATTTACACCCTTTCGTCAACCAGACTTTTACACTTATTCGTAACGCAAGGCATCAATGGGCTGCATCTGTGCCGCTTTTTTTGCAGGGTAATAGCCAAAGAAGATCCCAATAGCTGCAGAAAACCCGACTGCAAAAATAATAGATAAGGGACTTAAGCTAATACCCCAATTGGCGATATAGGCCACTAGCCAAGAAATAAATACCCCAAGCAATACGCCGACAGCCCCACCAAGAGTTGCAAGGGTCATCGCCTCAACTAAAAATTGCATCATGATGTCACGACCCCTTGCTCCAACGGCTAGCCGCAGTCCAATCTCTCGGGTACGTTCCGTGACGGATACCAACATGATGTTCATAATGCCAATACCACCAACCAATAAACTGACAGAGGCAATTGCAGCAAGTAACATCGACATCACTTTACTTGCCGCTTCTTGTGTTTTTAGTATTTCTGTTAAGTTTCGAACCTGAAAATCATTTTCCATACTCGGTTGAATGCGATGACGCTGCCTCAGTAAATCGTTAATCCGCTGCTCTACTTCCTGAGTATCCGCACCATCTTGCGCCTTAATCATGATAGTTCCAACCCGCGCGATTCGGCCCCTAGGCTCGCCAAATAAGCGATTGCGGCCTGTTGTTAGGGGCACAAAAATGACGTCATCTTGATCTTGACCTTGGGAGCTTTGTCCTTTCGATTCCATCAGACCAATAA
>CANFUO010000106.1 GCA_947450225.1 Burkholderiaceae bacterium
ATGAGAATGATCTTGAATGGTTTATATTAATTGAAGCAATCAATCTGAAGATGAAAAAATGCCCAATATGATTAAAAAAATAAACAAGATCAATGCTTTAAAGTGTCTAGCTGTATTTGGGATACTTTTTTGGAGTAGTTATTTTCCTGCGCAGGCGGTGCAACTCAAGGTCTTGAGCGGTAATGGGTCTCGGCCAGCCGTGATAGAGATATGTAAGGCGTTTGAAGCATTAACTGGGCATCAGGTCATCGTAGAATTTGCTGTTAATCCAAAGGTCAGGGAGCGTGTGGATGGCGGAGAGTACGTTGATGTAGTCGTACTAAATCCACCAGTTTTAGATCAATTAATCACAAGCAAACGCGTCGTACCAGAAAGTAAAACACCATTTGGACGGATTGGAGTTGGAGCAGCGATAAAAGCAGGAGCACCAACACTAGACATATCCAACCCTGAAGCTTTTAAAAAGAGTCTTTTGAGTGTCACGTCCGTCGCCTACCCAGGCGATGGGGCCAGTGGGCAATATTTTGTGAGTTTACTCAGTAAAATGGGAATAGAAAAAGAAATGCAAGCCAAACTGCGACCGATGTCTGGAGAATATAATGTCGAAGGCGTAGCTAAAGGCGAAGTAGATATGATTGTGGTGGTTGCCTCGCGTATTTATGGTGTGCCTGGAGTGCAATTTTTAGGACTTATTCCGAAAGAGTTGCAAACGTGGATTGGTTTCTCTGCTGGAGTAGGTGTGTCATCGAAGCATTCGAAAGAAGCCGAGCAATTAACACAATTTTTTACCCAGTCGCAAGCAACAGGTATTCTAAAAAAAATTGGCATTGAACCTGTCAATGATTAATTGAATCAATCCATTTATAATACCTAAAAAGGAAAGAAATGTTTATCAAAATCCGTTACATATTGATTCTTGCCCTTATCAGCTTTGGTCTGACTGTACATGCTGCGAGTTTCGATTGTTCAAAGGCTAGGTCTAAATTAGAGCTATTAATTTGCAACAACCCAAGTCTAAATGATGCAGACACGGCAATGGGTAATGCATACAAAAATGCCTTAAATGTTTTTCCAGTTAAAGGCTTTGTTAAAAGTTCTCAGATTGCATTTTTATCCAATTACAAATATTGTGCTGATGATAAAAACTTAAATACGAGTTTAAATAATTGTCTGGCACAAACCTATGCCCGGACACAGCAATTACAAAATTTTGTAGTTGCTAAGGTTTATTACAACGATACAGGCCCATTTAACCCTGATGCAGCAGTCCTTCAGGTATACACGAAAGAAGGTAAGACATTTATCAGTATGTTTGGCTCTTATATGCCGGATATGAATCGTCCTGAGCCATTTCCCCGGGGGTTTATTTGTGATGAAGAATATGAGTTAAAGCGCTTGAATGGTAATTTAGTACCCAAAGATGTGGACTGGAGAGTCGACATCACAGAAACAAAGATCATTGCTGATTTTTACTCCTGTTCCCCAAGAAACGGAATTTCAGGCGAATTTAGAAGAGTCAATTAAATATCTGGAGATTGAACTTGAGCTTTTTTTATAAAACAGTTGCATGCACACTGATCATTTCTTTGGGGGGATGTGCTTTCCCCAAATATGAAACAGTTGTGCGCGAAAAAGATACTGGCTATGAAAAAACCTACGATCCTAAGTTCCCACTGATATCTTATAAAGCTATCAATTATGTCAAAGTAGATGAGCACGGAATCATGACGGTCAATCCTAAAGTGCTGACGATTTATGATGAGTTAGAAGCACCAAAGGTGCAGAAAACAGCAAGTGAAAAAAAATCACCGGATCCTATTGGCGCAATTGCAGTGACGGGATTAACACTGGGCCTTAATTTGTTATTTGCGACTGGAGAAACGTTCAAGATGCTCACCGGCGACTCCAAAAATGAGCGGGTCATTGGTACAGATATCGATATGACACGCGCAAAAAAAACGGGCAATAAAATCACCAAAACAAGCTTTGATAAACCATCGGGTCCGATTCGTATCGATGGATTGATTGATGGTCCGTTAACTTTGTTTGGTGAAAAAGATAATAAATACGACTTGTCTACCTACATTAAAGCCGATACAGGCTATGAGGTGATCAAGCCTATTTTTATCACTTGTATGGAATGTCAAGAAACGATTCCACAAGAGAGCGGTGTCACCAACAAAATTCGTTATGACATCAATATCCAAGAAATCAAAAATAAATTAAATAAAGCCATTCCGGTTCGCCCCCATGGCCAACCAGGTTAATCAAATCGTATACAAAGTTTAAGCTTTAATGGACGGGTTACCAAAACAGCGTAAAGCCCCTCGCTTGAGCGATGGGGAGGAGTCAGCCCCTCGGTTTTTGGGTGATTAAGACAGAGACATCATTTTCCCAAGATTGAATTTTGGATTGCGCTTTTTTGCGTTGTTTGTCATTTAATATTTCAGAGATTTTGGCAATCACAATACCCGCGTGTAAATCCCTTTTCTTTTCAAAATCTTTTTGCTCTTGGGTGCTACCCAGCTCTATTTCATTAAAGAGTTGATTGAGTGTGGTTTTTACCTCAGATGCGGGTGGACGATCTTGGTTGATTTTTTTTAGAACCTTAAGGATTAATTGTTGTTTATAGATTCTTGCTTGATAAACTGTTTCCATATCCAATAGGTATTCTTTAGCAATGTCTTTTACTTGTGATTTTTGAGATTTATTTAAATCGCCACTAAACGATTCAGTTCGTTCAATCATTTTTTCAACACGTTTATCAAGTCGCTCTTCTGTACTTCCAGATAAGTAATCATTTTGAAATTTCTTATTGGCTTTTTTAAACGCATTTTCCATATAGGTAAATTGTTTAGGTTCAAGCGTTAATACCAGCGAGCTAGCATCTTCTAATAAGTAATTGATTGAATCTCTAGAAAAAGCTTTGATATCTTTAACAATCAGAGTGCCCTCATCGAAGGTGAGAGGTCGATCTAATTTGCTACGAAGAGCGCGAATCTTTCGCAGTGCTTTAGGAAGTTCTTCTTGGCGATGCTTTTTGATCTGTACATTGACCGCTTGATCAATCAATTGATCTTGATCCGTACTCAGATCAAGATAGTCATCTAGCCACCATTTAAGTAAAAAGTCAGTTTGGTTATAAGCAATTTGTAGTGAACTACAAGCGCTCATGAAACCACAACACATCATTACGGCCCAGCACAACAACAGGCGTTGTAGCCATTGCCTAATCCTGTGTCTAATCATTTGTTATTTGCTTATCCTTGATTATCTTGCTCCAAGTCCTAGACTCTTTTGCCATATAGTTTTTAAGATCATCTCTAGAGCCAGGCATTGGGAAAAGACCATGTTCATTAAGGACTTGAAGGACCTCTTTATCCTTTAAGACCTTCACGATCTCTTGATTCCAGCGTTCGAGAATTGGCTCAGGTGTTTTACCGGAAGCGACGAAGGCGTACCAATTACTGGAGTCAAAACCTGGATAACCAGATTCGGCAATCGTCGGAACATCAGGCAGGGAACTAACGCGCTTAGCGCTGGTGACCGCAATTGCTCTCAGTTTGCCGCTTTTAATATGGGGTTGAGCGGAAGAGATGGTGGAGTAGTAGCTATTTACTCGACCACCTAATACGTCTACCAATGCGGGACTACCGCCTTTATAGGGGATGTGGGTGGTATCAATATTAGCCATCACATTTAATAATTCGCCTTGTAAGTGAGAGGCAGAGCCATTTCCTGTGGATGCAAAGGTAATTTTCCCTGGATCTTTTTTAGCTTGATCAACAAAATCTTTGAGGTTTTTAATCGAAGAATCCACCGGCACCACCAGAATGTTCGGGAAAGCCACTCCCATGGTAAGAGGTGCTAAATCTTTGACAGGGTCATAGTTGAGTTTCATTAAATGGGGTGCAATAGATAAAGGACCGATCGAACCTAATAAGATCACTGAGCCATCACTAGGTCCTGTGGCGACTGTGCCATGAACAATATTACCACCGGCGCCAGGTCTATTCTCAACAATTACTGGTTGCCCGATATTTTCAGAAAGTTTCTTCGCAATAATGCGGGCAGAAGTATCAGCGCCACCCCCAGCTGCAAAACCAACATACATTGTGATGCTTCTTTTTGGCAATTCTTGAGCTTGACTACTGAGCGGTATCAGTAGAGAAGTGCTCAAAAGACTAAAAAATAATAGGGTAAATACACGAGATAAAAGATTCATATTTTCAATAACAATGAGAATGAGTGAAGTGATAGATAGATTCTAGACTAATTCAAAGACGAAGCTTCTTTTGAGGGAGTTTTTTTGTTGCGCCTTGCAGGATTAATCATTTATGATTAATCATACCTATAATCATTAAAACAGCGCTTGAAATAGCGATGTTATAAAAATAATTAGTACAAGAGAGACACAATGCGTATAAAAATGCCATGGACATATTTGCAAATATGGATTACTTGTTGTTACTTGATATCACCAATAGGGTTTGCTCAAGAAAGTAAGCCTATTAAGCTGATTGTGCCATTTGCACCTGGTGGCAGTAACGACATCGTAGGACGAGCGATAGCGCAACAACTCTCGATTAAATTAAAGCGATCGGTAATTATTGATAATAAGCCTGGTGCGGGAGGTTCTGTAGGAGCTGAGATGGTCGCAAGAGCAGAGCCTGACGGGAGCACCTTGTTGCTCATCTCAGCAAGTTTTGCGATGAATTCTTCGATCATGAAGTTGGGGTATGACCCAGTTAAATCATTCTCACCCGTGGCGATGTTGGGAGTTGGCCCAAGTATTCTGGTGATTAACAATAATTTACCCGTGCAAAATATCAAAGAATTAATTGCATACTCGAAAAAAAATCCAAACACCACCAATTTTGGAACCGCTGGTGTGGGCAGTTTTCAGCATTTTGCAGTTGAATTATTGCTGCTAAAAACACAAGCAGATATATCCTTAGTGCACTATAAAGGAGGTGGTCCTGCGCTAGTGGATACCGTAGCAGGTCATGTACAGATGTCGATGGGTAGTTTGATACAAATGCAAAACTTTATCAAGTCAGGACAAATACGTGCTTTGGCGATTGCGGGCAATCAACGCGTGAGTTTGTTCCCAAACGTTCCAACGTTGAAAGAATCTGGCATTGATGTGGAAGCCGTTAATTGGTGGGGCGTATTAGCGCCAGTTGGAACACCAAATGAATTCTTAGATAAACTCCATCAGGAACTTAATCAAATACTGACTGAGCAAGAAATTAAAAATCGATTTCTTGGAGAAGGCGCAGAGCCGATGCCGATGAGTCGTAAAGAATTTGAAAGATACTTATCTGAAGAGTCAATCAAATGGGCTAAGGTAGCCAAAGCCGCTAAGATAAAAGCTGAATAAGAACGATAAGTACACTTTTATAAGACTTGAGTAAATTAATTAAAAAATATTAAAAAGGGGATCAAAATGCAGTTTTTAAAAAATATGATGTGTTACTTATTTTGTGCAACATCGGTAATCTCGATTGCCCAAACAAATACCTACCCACAAAAGTCAATCACAATGATCGTACCCTATACAGCAGGTGGCGGGGTTGACACAATTGCGAGATTGATTGTCCCTGCTTTATCAGAACGATTAGGGCAAAAAGTTCTGATTGAGAATAAACCAGGAGTATCTGGCATGGTGGGGGCGCAATATGTTTCAAAGTCAGCTCCAGATGGTTACACCATTCTGGCTGGTAACACCACGACCAATGCCACGAATTATTATTTAACAAAAAACTCTGGATATCACCCAATAAAAGATTTTGTGCCTATTTCATTATGGGATCGCGGTCCTACAGTCTTGGTTGTGCCTGCAGGGAGTAAATTTCAAACGGTCAATGATGTGATTAAAGAGTTAAAAAGTAAGCCAGGATCATTAAATTATGGCAGTAGTGGACTTGGAAGTGCCCATCATCTATCAGCAGAAGTATTTATGCACTTAACGAATACCACAATGCAGCATGTTCCCTATAAAGGTGGTCCTGGTGTCATGGCGGATCTCATTGGTGGGCAGCTTGATCTTGCCTTTGAAGTGATACCTGTAGCAGGACCTTTTATCAAGAGCGGACGATTAAGAGCGCTAGGCGTTAGCAGTAAAACTGAAATCCCAGCATTACCAGGAGTAAAACCAATTGCAGATATTGCTGTGCCAGGATTTCAGATGGAAACATGGCAAGGTGTTTTTGCACCGATAGGGACACCGCCGGAGATCACTGAAAAATTAGGTAGGGAAATTGCCATCGTCGTTCAAATGCCTCAAATCCAGCAAAGGATGCAGGAGATGGGTTTAATCCCAGACTGGAGGCATAACCAAGAATTTAAAGATTTTTTACAGCAAGATTTTGCCATGTGGGGAAAACTCGTAAAAGAAGCCAATATCAAGCCTGAATAAAATGACTAGGAAATTTTTGTGATCATAAAAAAATTAGACATCAAAGCGGTAAAGGTACCCCTGGAAAAACCAATTCCGAGTGGAAAAATGGTTATCAAGACAGTAGATGCTTTATTGGTCTCTTTATATACACATGAACTTCATGGTGAAGGAATGGTATTTACCTTAAATGGAACGCGGTTATCGATCTTAAAAGAGATGATTTTAAGCCTAGAAGATTTGGTGATTGGCACTGAGTTAGATATGCGACAAGATGTAATCAAGAGGGTTTGGTCAGAGCTTGTTTTTTTAGGGCAACGAGGGATTGGTGCGATTGCATTATCTGCCATCGATATGGCACTGTGGGATTTAGCGGGTAAGGCGGCGCGACAAAATGTGAGTCAACTCTTGGGAGGTAGTAGGCAGAGTATGCCGATTTACCGTAGTGGAAGTATGCGTTTATCAGCATCGATAGATGACTTGCAACAAGAGTCCCAAGCCTTAGTTGCCAGCGGATTTAAAGCAATTAAAATGTCACTAGGGTCAAAGGAGATGGCTGACGATATTGCCAGAGTCAAGGCAGTTAGAGATGCGATTGGCGCAGATATTAAGTTGATGACCGACTGTAATCAACAATTCACAGTTGCTCATGCGATTGAACTAGGAACAAGACTAGAAGAGTATCAGCTATCTTGGATTGAAGAGCCTGTGGTATTTCACAACCATGAAGGTGAAGCACAAATTGCTAAGGCGCTCACAACGCCAATAGCTAGCGGTGAAAATGAATTCACATCGCATGGCATGCTGGAGATGATGGAACGACAATCTGCTGATATTTTGATGCCGGATTTACAGAGAATGGGAGGCCCCACAGAGCTATTAAAAGTCGGGCAAATGGCTCTAGAGCGAAATATCCCCATTGCACCGCACCTTTTTACACAAATGTCATTACCACTTGCAGCAGCAATGCCCAATGCAATCTATGTGGAATATATGCCATGGTTCTCGCCTCTGTATAAAGAGCAATTAATTTTGGATGCCAAAGG
>CANFUO010000107.1 GCA_947450225.1 Burkholderiaceae bacterium
AAATGGTCACGATGTTTCCTAAGCTCAAATCAAGGGCTAAACAGAATGCTGGTACTTTGTCAGGCGGCGAACAACAGATGTTAGTGATTGGGCGCGCTCTTATGTCTGAACCACGACTGCTGTGTATGGATGAGCCTTCTCTGGGTCTAGCTCCAATTATTGTGCAAGATATTTTTAAAACTATTCGACAAATTAATGCTGAAGGTACAACCGTACTGTTGGTCGAACAAAATGCGCGTTATGCACTTTCTACTGCTTCAAGGGCCTATGTTTTACAGACAGGGCAAATCTTGATGAGCGGCCCTAGTAGTGAGTTAATCAATAATTCAAAAATAAAAGAAGCTTACCTCGGTAGTTAATACATTCTTCACAGGAGACTCAGATGCATGAATATTTAAATAATTACTCACTTGATAATAAAGTAGCTATTGTGACCGGTGCTGGTCAAGGCATCGGGAAAGCTATCGCTATGGCTTTTGCTGCTTCAGGTGCCAAGGTTGGTTGCCTTGATTTGCAATTAGATAATGCCAAAAGCACTGCTGCTGAAATCACAGCAGCTGGTGGCCAAGCCATTGGGATTTTGGTGGATGTAAGCTCTGAGGATTCAGTCAAGAAAGCTGTGCAAGATCTAACGGATCATTACCAATCAGGAGTTCAAGTCTTACTGAACGGCGCAGCTTATAAAGATCCGAGTGGCACGGTTGCTGATTACGATTTTACTGAATGGAATAAAGTCATTTCTGTGAATTTAACTGGTGCTTACTTAATGAGTAAACACGTGATTCCTCATATGCGTAAAGGCAAAGAAGGCTCGATTATTCATATCGCCTCACAACTCGGTAGAGTAGGTACTGCAGGCCGCTCTGTGTATTGTGCTGTCAAAGGTGCGCTTTTGAATCTTGCAAGAGCTATGGCTGTTGACCATTCAGGGGAAGGCATTAGAACAAATACGATTTCTCCAGGGGCTATCGAAACTGATCGTATGTTGCTGCGCTTTGGCACCTTCGAAAATGCCCGTAAAGAACTTGGGCCGTTGCATCTCGTTGGTCGTCTTGGACAACCCGATGAAATTGCTATGGCAGCTGTCTACCTTGCCAGCGATGCCTCTAAGTTTATGACAGGGTCTGACCTGCTCATCGATGGTGGCTACGCCGCTCAATAATTTAAAGGTTTTTATTTTATGAGAGCTCTTTTTTTGCAGTGGTTTTTTGTATTCTTTTTTGCGAACTATGCGTTTGCTGCTGATGCACCAAACGCATACCCGAACCGCCCCATTCACATCATTATTCCTCTAGCAGCAGGAAACTCGATCGATAATGGGGTCCGTATTATTACGCAAAAAATCACGCAAAATACAGGTATGCAATTTGTGATTGAGTCTTTGCCTGGTGCCGCTGGATCCATTGGCGCTGATAAAGTTGCAAAATCTGCTCCAGATGGCTATACCCTTGGTGTATTTAATGACAGCATCTTAACGATGGTGCCAAATATCCAAACAAAACTTACCTGGGACCCGATTAAAGATTTTGCTCCAATTACGATGGCCGGAAAAATTGAGTTAGGCATGATTATTCCGCCAACGAATCCAGCTAATTCGGTGGCTGATTTAATTGCCTTTGCGAAAAAAAATCCAGGAAAACTGAATTATGGTTCAGGCGGTAATGGAAGCCCGCAACATATTGCGATGGCCTTACTGAACTCGCAAGCTGGAACGACCATGACGCATGTTCCTTATAAAGGTATCATGCAAGCAGCGACGGGAGTGGCTGGTAATGAAATCGATGTAGCTCTTATCGCGGTCTCCAGCTTAAAGAATCTCGCTGAAGCAGGTAAGCTTAAATTTATCGGTGTAGCAAGTGCGCAGCGCCTAGCTCAGTTTCCCAATATCCCAACTCTTGCTGAATCAGGCGCGCCTGGATTTGAATTTACGGCATGGTTCGCTTTTATGGCGCCACAAGGAACTCCAAAACCGGTGACTCAGCTTTTAAATGCAGAAATCAAGAAAGCCCTTACGGATAAAGATGTCCGCGAGAAAATGCTTTCTCAAGGCCTCTATCCTGCTAGTAACTCACCTGAGGAATTAAATCAACTGATTCGTGCGCAGTTATCTAGCTACGGAACATTGATTAGAAAAATCGGGCTACAGCCCGAATAAGTCTATACGCCTTCTACAATAAAGGCATTAAAGTCACAGGCACCGATTCTTTTTTCTTTTGCCAGTAAATATTCTGGTGATTCAAAAAAAGCTTTTGCTGTTTCTTTATCTTTAAATTCAGTGATCACAACCCTTGCGTGAGGCATGACACCCTCTACTACCTCTAGACCACCACCTCGTGTCACAAATTTACCATTGTATTTTGCGCCAGCCGCTGCGGTTAAAGCGGCGTACTCTTTAAATTTATCGGGGTCCGTAACCGTAATTAATGAAACTAAATATGCTGCCATCTTCAATACTCCTTGGTTGTTTACACGTTTAAAATAAATCTGGCCATTTTTTCTTTACAACTTCTTCTATATCTTTACTCACGTCAACTACTTTAGGAAATTCGTTTAAATACTCAAAAGGACGACATGCATCAATAATCGCTTTTGATGCAAATGGGGCTTTAGATTGATTGGCGATGCTCATTGGGTCGCTTTGTGAACCAACACCACGCTGAATAAAGTCAATATCTCTTACTGGGTCAGACCTTGTGGCAACAGCCCACATCACTTCACTTAAATTTGATGGATCAATGTCTTCATCGACAACTATCGAGTATCTCGACATATAAGCTCCGACACCACATTGACTCAGTATGTGACCCGCTTGTCTTGCATGTCCGGCATATTTTTGTTTGATCGCCACAACATTGAACATACGTGATCCACCAATTTCATGAGCCCATACACTTTGAACATTGGGAACACCTGATGCCACAATTGAATTAAATAACAAAGCTGATCGCATGACCGATTTTGAATATGAATAATCATTCGGTGGTTTTGATGGAGGACTGCCTAAGATAATTGGCTGATTCCTGAAATAGATTTTTTCAACCGTTAATACCGATGCTAAAGACGATTCAGATGTGTAATATCCTAAAAACTCCCCAAATGGACCTTCAGGTAAAAGGTCGTCTGGATATACCCAACCTTCTAAAACAAGTTCTGCTCCACTTGGAAATGGTAAATCAGTTAAATCACCATGTACGACTGATACTGCCTCACCCAAAATGGCACCCATGTAGTTATATTCGGATACTTCATAGGGGATCTCAATACCTGATATCAAATAACTTAATGGATCTGCACCCAGAACAATAACAACCGGAAATGGTTTTTTTGCTTCTTTATATTTTGCATGTTGTATGTGGCCATGTTTGCCAGGAATAATCATCAATCCCACACGATTTTTATCATGCTTCATCACCCGGTACGTGCCAACATTGACCCAGCCTGACTCTAAATCTCTTGTCACGACCGAACAACCTGTGCCAATGTAACGTCCACCATCATGTTGATTCCACAAGACAGCAGGGAATTGATTGAGATCGACCGCATCTCCTTGCATCGTATTTTCCAATACTGGACCTTGTTGAACCTGAACTGGTGCGAATTGATGGGCGGCTGATTGCCACTGCGCTGGTTTGTCTCGCAATGACTCTATTAATGATTGATGTGAGCTTGGATCAGGTAATCTTAAAATGCTAGCCAACCTTCTTTTACTGCCTGTTGAGCAAGTTAAAACCCTGAACCCCTTCTCATGTCCTTTAATATCATCAAATAATAAGGCGTGATGCTCAGATTTTTTAACGTTGAGTTGACTAATTGCGCCAATTTCTAAATCGGTACTCGCACCCAAACATTGATCTAATTCCCCCATTTGCTCCACGTGGTCAAGCCAAACTCTTAAATCGAGGGGATTAGACTTGGGTGTCATGTGTTCGACAAAACGTGCTGAGCGATTTCTAAACGAGTACCAACCCATACATCTTGTGCGCTCATTGCGGCTTGTATGATTTTTTCATAATAGTAAGCCCCTCTTGGACGCCCAAAAATATGCGCATGACTTGTGACGTCAATGATGCATGTTTCATTTTGTTCTCTTGCAATGTCTAAATTTTGCAAGAACGATTGCAGCATTAATTCTGGGGGATTACCAAACTTCATGAAGGGCATATCATTGACATCGGTTCCAAGCGGAATTGCAACGATTTTTTTACCGGCAAATTCTTGAACATAAGGTAAATCAGAATCAAATACATCACCATGCCATGTATATCCGGCCTCGGCCAAGAACTGTGCGGAGTGCGCACTTGGAGTGCCACGAGGACTTAACCAACCTTTAATGGGAACGCCAGCGGCATCACCTAATAATTTTGAGCAACGCTCAATATTCTTTTTCTCTTCTTCTTCACTCAACATCACTGGAATCACATCCATCGCATAAGAATGAGAAAGAATTTCATGGCCCCCTTGCGCAATTGCTTTGACCGCTTCAGGATGACGCTGCGCAATAATGCCATTCACCATCATGCTCGATTTTGCACCATGCTTTGCAAAAGCATCAAGGATGCGGTATATACCTTTTTTGGGTCCATAAGAGGCCCATGAGATCGCCATATTATCCAAAAATCCTGCTGGCAGGGGATTGCCCATAGGGCTTATTCCTGGCGCCTTTCCATCCGACCAGGCCTCTAGGCAAACATTAAATACCACCGCTATTTTTTTATTCTTTGGCCATACCAAATTATTGTTTTGCATTATTCGTTCCTTTTAAATGATGTTTTTATTACTCGACCTGCACGTGCATACTTTTAATCATCTTCGATGTCTTATTAATATCGGTATTTACCATGTCAGTAAATTCTTTTACAGTATTTCCTACTGGCATATACCCCATTCCCAAAATCTTGTCTTGCATTTCTTTTGTCTTTAATAAGCCACTAATTTCTTGATTCATGCTGTTGACAATACTCGCTGGAGTTCCTTTAGGCGCAACGATACCTAGCCAAATATCATAAGTACATTCGCCCATTCCTAATTCATTCAATGTAGGAATATCTGTATAGCCTGGCCATCTTTCTGCAGATGACACTGCAATGGCTCGCAATTTGCCCGACTTGATATAAGGCCCTAATGAGGCCAAAGAAGACATGACCAGTGGTATATGGCCAGCCACAGCATCGAAGACTGCGGGAGCGCCACCTTTATATGGAACATGCTCAAACTTAGCTCCTGTTACAGGCTTTAAACATTCACCAACCAAATGAGCAGCACTGCCAACTCCAATTGATCCATAACTAACAGGACGTATTTGCGAAGAGGCCACTAACTCTTTCATTGACTGTATCGGCGTCTGTGGATTAACCGCAATGACGGTTGGTCCTCTTGCAACTTGAACAACCGGTAATAAATCGGTCAAAGTTGCATATCCAGCATCTTTATAAATAAATGGATTAATCGTGTGATTATTCGACGTCATTAAAAATGTGAGGCCATCCGGCTTGGAACTCGCCACAAACTTGGATGCAATGTTTCCACCTGCCCCAGGTTTGTTTTCAACAAGCACGGTTTTATTGATAGTCGGCGCTAATTTTTCGGCCACAATTCTTGCGGCCTGGTCCGCAGCGCCGCCAGCGGCAGTGATCACGATGAGTTTAATTGTATCGCTACTCGCCTGAGCATTTACCTGAAGAGGTATAGTGCACATACCTAGCATCGCGATTGCACTGGTAATGAAATGACTGATACTCTTCTGGCTCATGTTGTATCCCCTATTATTATTCTACTTGGGCAACTAAAAATTAATTACCTAATTTTGTATTAATTGACTTTGCAACCGGCGCCCATTGCAATATTTCTTTTTGGAAAAAAGCCGTAAATGCTTCTGGGCTCATTTCAGCAACGTCAGTAATTCCCTCACTTCTTAACTGGTCCCGTGAATCTTTTTCACGCAATGCCTTAATTACTTCTTCGTTAATTCTAGCAACGATTGCCGGGCTGAGTCCAGCAGGACCAGATAAACCTGACCAGTTATACGTCGTTAGAGAAGGATACCCCAGCTCATTAAAGGTTGGTACTTGAGGATAATCAGACATGCGTTGTTGAGAAGTAATTGCTAATGGCTTTAGCTTTCCCGCTTTTATATTGGTAGCTGCCGTAGTCAATGTCAAGAACCCTACTTGAACATGGCCGCTAATTAAGTCTAATAACGCTGGTCCACCCCCTTTATAAGAAATATGGACTAAATTGGCATTTGTTTTTAACTTAAATAATTCACCCATCAAATGATTGTGTGTTCCAGAGCCCGGTGATGCATAACTTAAACCACCAGTTTGCTTGTTGGATAAATCAATTAACTCTTTTACATCCTTTATTTTTAAATTTGGGTTAATCACCAATACAAGTGGCGGTCCCCCTAAGTTAGCAATATGTGTAAAACTTTTCATTGCATCAAATGGGGTATTCGCCAGATTTGGCGTAATCACATGCGATGCCATCCCTGAGGCCACTAGGGTATATCCATCTGCGGCTGACTTGGCGACAAGATCTGATCCAATGATCCCGCCAGCGCCTGGGTGATTTTCCACAATAAATGGACTTTTAAAACTGATAGTTAATTTATTGGCAATGAACCTAGCAAGTGTATCTGTGACTCCACCCGCGGCCCATGGCACAATAATTCTGACTGGCTTATTGGGCCAGTTGGTTTGAGCAAAGCAAGGGTTCAAAAAGGCAATGAAAAGTAAGCATAAAACACTTGTTCTGAACGCCTTGAGTTTATGCATTACTTTTACAAAGCCTAGTTTATTTTGATTTAAAACGGCGCAAGTCCTAAAGCGGCTCTGAAGCGATTCTTTATATAGACTCCGTCTCTAGCTGGGAGTGCTTTTGGATACTCTTCTGCCTTAATAAACACATTAGCTAGTCCTGATCCATTTTTGGCATTGACATGTTCGGCGATTGCATCAATGCCTGACATTTCTTTAACGTGCATAGACCAGTCTAAACTACACGCCTTAGCCACACCGACTAAATCAGTACCTAAGGAGGTATGGCTTTTTTGCATGCCAGTTTCAGCATAATGCCCATTATCAAGAACCACAATAGTGAGGTTCTTAATTTGTTGCGCCCCAATGCTAGCTAAACTTCCTAAACCCATTAATTGCTCTCCGTCACCAGTGATAACAAGTACAGATTTATTAGGCTGCGCAATTGCAAGTCCTAAGGCCATCGCC
>CANFUO010000108.1 GCA_947450225.1 Burkholderiaceae bacterium
TCAACTCTACCCAATGATTTCTTCCCGCTTACTTGCAAAACCTGCGTTGATTACACGAATGTTTTATCCGACATTACAGTCGGCTATATGGGTGGTGAGGGAGAACAATGGCTCATCGTTCGCAATCAATGTGGTGAAGAATTACTCAAACTCCTCAAAGATGAAGTTAAGCTGTCCACTCCCGGCACAGCGGGCAAACGTCATTCTGCTGTAGTTGGTTTTATGAAAAATGTTGAACTTGCTGCAGGTGGTCTACCTCTTCGGAAAATGCCTAACTGGCTAAGGCCAATTGTTGGATGGTTAATGCCTAAAGTTGGACCACGGGGTCTTGAGTTTGCTAGAACACGTGTCGAAATGAAGGCGATTGAAACAGTCCTGCACTTAAGAAGAGAACAACCCGCGAAGATGGGATCGATGGTTCCCCAACATATTTGGCCGTTAGTACAAGCCTACGGTATCACCCCTAACGAAAATGAAATCAATAAATTAGCTCAGTCTCAAGTTGGTAAAGCCAACAACTCGGCTAATGTTTAATTGAAAAACTTTTTCAAAATAGACGCCTCAATACCATGCTGGTCTAATCCATACCCTGCCAGTAATGCGGCACTATCACCGTGATCACTAAACTCATCTGGCAATCCAAGATGTAATACCGGCAATGTAATACCCACGGAATGAAGATACTCTACACAAGCACTTCCTGCTCCAGCTTGAATCGCTCCTTCTTCAATGGTGATGATTCCGTCGTGGGTATTGGCAATTTGTTGCAACATGACTTCATCAATGGGTTTTACAAAGCGCATATCAACAACGGTTAAATTTAATTTTTCAGCAACAGCTAAACTAGGATGTAATAAAGTTCCAAAAGCTAATACAGCAAATCGCTTACCTGCCTCCTGTGTGGTAAGTCTTCTTACATGGGCCTTACCTAGTGGGAGTCCTTCTAGACTCGATGTAACTGGAGCGCCTACGCCATTTCCACGCGGATATCGAACAGCACTTGGGTGGCCAGCATGATACGCCGTACTCAGCAATTGACGACATTCGTTTTCATCACTCGGAGTCATAATGACCATATTAGGTATGCAGCGCAAGTAGGGAATATCAAAGACCCCTGCATGTGTTGGCCCATCAGCGCCTACTATTCCAGCACGGTCTAATGCAAACATGACCGGTAAATCTTGTAATGCAACATCATGAATGAGCTGATCATAGCCGCGTTGCAAAAAGGTGGAGTAAATCGCCAAAACAGGTTTCAAACCTTCACACGCCAAACCAGCGGCAAAGGTTACCGCATGTTGTTCTGCAATGCCAACATCATAATAACGATTGGGGAAATTTTTCTCAAACTCAACTAGCCCAGATCCCTCTCGCATCGCTGGTGTAATTCCGACTAATTTATCATCAGCTTTGGCCATATCGCAAATCCACTCACCAAATATTTGCGTAAAGGTTTTTTTAGGTACTGATGTCGATGGCAATATACCTACTTTAGGATCAAATTTACCTGGTCCATGATACTTAATAGGATCGGATTCAGCCTTTTCATATCCTTTACCTTTTTTAGTAACAACATGGATAAATTGTGGACCATCACCTTCTAATGACATCTTCTTAATATTTTCAAAGGTCGGTATTAACGAATCTAAATCATGTCCATCAATAGGGCCAATATAGTTAAATCCAAACTCTTCAAAAATAGTAGCCGGTACAATCATGCCTTTAGCTTGTGCTTCAAGACGTTTTGCAAATTCACGCAAAGGCGGAACTATGGACAATACATTGCCCACACCATTTTTAGTCGCCTCATACAATGGACTACTGATCAATCGCGCCAAATATTTATTAAGAGATCCTACGGCTGGTGAAATGGACATATCGTTATCATTGAGAATCACGATCAATGGTAAGTTACGTGTCACACCAGCATGATTCATTGCCTCAAAAGCCATACCACCTGTCATAGCACTATCGCCAATGACCGCAATGGCAATATTATCTTTACCTTGCAGTAAAGATGCATGGGCCATTCCTGTGGCTGCAGAAATACTCGTGGAAGAATGTGCGGTACCAAAATCATCATACGTACTTTCGCTACGTTTAGGAAATCCAGAAATACCTCCTAATTGCCGAAGACCTGACATTTGATCACGTCGTCCTGTCAGTATTTTATGTGGATAACTTTGATGACCAACATCCCAAATTAATTTATCTTCAGGCGTATTAAAAACATAATGAATCGCAACAGCAAGCTCTACTGTCCCTAAATTAGAGGACAAATGCCCGCCAGTTTTTGAGACAGAGTCAATGATGTATTCCCTTAACTCATCTGCCAACTGTGGCAGTTGATAACGAGATAGCTCTCGGAGTTCAGATGGCGACTGGATTGTTTTTAATAAATTGGTCATTTTTAACATGTTCAGCCCTTCCGTCCTGTGGTCATAAATATTTTTGATACAAGTTTCTGACACTCATCAATACTAAATTCTTCAGCATGATTTAAGGTATGAAGAGAGCCATGTAAAAATTTATTGGATAAAGCTCTTGCTAGCTCAGCCATGACCTCTAATGGATCATCACCACGTTGTATTTTTCTCTTCGCTTTTTCTAACTCTAGATGTTGAAGCTCTTCACTGCGTTGCTTCAGACTAGTGATTAATGGTACTGATGAGCGTTGTTGCAACCACTGCATAAAATTACTGACCTGTAAATCAATAATCACTTCAGCACTTTTTACAGCGTTTGAACGGTGTTCAACACCTTCTTTTACAACTTCACCCAAATCATCAACCGTATATAAATACACATCACTTAATTTGCCTATTTCAGGCTCAATATCTCTAGGTACTGCTAGATCGATCATGACCATCGGGGAAAGACGTCTTTTTTTCAATGCCGTATTTACCATTCCTAAACCAATGATTGGCAAAGAACTTGCGGTACATGAAATCACAATATCAAATTGTGATAGTTTTCCAGGTACCTCTGATAAGGGTATCGAGTCGCAAGCATAGCCTTGGTCTGATATATATTTAGCTAAGCCCTCACCCCTTTCTAAGGTGCGATTGGCAATCGTAATTGATGCAGGCTTTTTTCCTAAAAAATAAACTGCGCACAAATGAATCATCTCACCAGCACCAATAAATAGGATTCTTTGTTGACCAATATCACCTAAAACACGATTTGATAATCGGACCGCAGCACTTGCCATCGAAACCGCATGTGCGCTAATTTCTGTATTTGTTCTTACTTCTTTCGCCACCGCGAAGGTCCGATTAAATAACTGATTTAAATAGGTCCCCATAGAGCCGGCTTGTTGGGCTGTTTGTACAGCCTGCTTCATTTGTCCTAGGATTTGGGTCTCTCCTAGCACCATCGAATCAAGACCACACCCCACACGAAATACATGTCTTACAGCATCAGAAGCAATCGTGGTTTGTACAAAGTCAGAGATTTCACTTTGAGCAATCCCCTGCTGAGATGATAACCAATCAATCGTCTTTGCCTGTAATGTATGTGGCGATAAAATTTGATCATTCGCTGCACAATAGATCTCGGTACGATTACACGTAGATAGAATCGCCACTTCAGAATTCGTATGTTGATCGATATGATTTAAATACTGCTTCAAATCAATTAACGCATCTGGTAATACATCAGCATTAAATGCGACCTTTTCCCTCACGTCCAGTGGGGCAATTTGGTGATTGATGCCTATGCTTAATAGATTTAACATATTTTCAGATTATTGAAAGGGGCCATTTAAACGAATGGTCCCTAAATTAAGCAAAATTGCTAAACTTACCCAAATGATGTAAGGCGTTATAAATAGAGCTGCCGGTTTACTAAAACTCCATGTAAAAACAATAATTACAAGAACAGAAAGCCATAAAAAAGTAGCTTCAATCAGTGACCAGTCTGGACGATGCAATTTAAAGTAAAGAACACTCCAAAATATATTTAAAGCTGCATTTGCAATAAATAAGCAGGATAAAATTATTTTTTGTTTTTTTGTAGAAGATCCCCGCCAAGCAAAATTCCAAGAGAAGGAAGCGAGTAGGAAAATAGTGCTCCAAATCAAGCCGAACGCCCAATCCGGCGGTTTCCAATCTGGTTGCTTTAAGCCAAGATACCATGGGCCAATATCCGTCAACAATCTGCCGGACATAATGACCACTAACAGCCAAACTGCTGCTGCAATGATATGAGGCTGCTTATAAAATGAAGGCTTCATGAAACTTTGGTCACTCCCAACAAATGACCCATGTCTTTAATGAAAATTTTGACGTGAGCCATTGGTTTTTTACGAACTAACTTTTTATTCATATATGCTTCAAAGGTTAATTTTTGTACGTCTTTATCCTCGCACATCTTCACAAAACTCTCTCTGCGTTTATTAGTGGTGTACCAAAAATATTGCATGACTCCTAAAACAATAAATGGCAAACGATGTTCTTTCATGAAGCGTTTACGAGCTAGTCTTAACTTACTGACCTGACTGGTTGCCAAGAACTCACTAATTGCCTCTGCAGCAAGTTGACCACCTAGCATGGCGTAATAAATTCCTTCACCTGATGCGGGCGCAACGACTCCTGCCGCATCACCTGCTAGAATGACGTTCTTACCATTGTCCCAACGTTTGAGTGGCTTCATTGGCAAAGGAGCACCTTCATGGCGAATCAACTCAGCATCCGCCAAACCAATGTCTTCTCTTAATTTACCTACTGCATTGCGCAAAGAAAATCCCTTATCAGCACTACCTGTTCCAATACTTAAAGTATCGCCGTGCGGAAAAACCCATCCATAAAAATCTGGGGATATATCTTTCTGATATAAAACATCACACCTTGAACCATCATAATTGGCATTAGTATTTTCTGGCTTACGAATAATTTCATGATATGCAAAAACATAATTTGCCTCTGAACAACCAGGTACTCCCGCAGCTCTGCCAACGCCTGATTTTGCTCCATCAGCGCCAACTACTGCCTTGGCATACACATGAGAATGAACACCTTCGCCTATCTCCCCTTTTGTTCTGACGCGATAGGTGATTTTGACTAAATCTCCTTCTTGCTTCAGATCAGTAAAGCTTCCTACCCGACGTATCGCACCATGTTGCCTAGCTCTTTCTCGTAACCATTCATCAAATACACTACGGTCCACCATGCCAACAAAGCCATTATCAATCGGAATATCCACCTTATTATTCTTTGGTGACACCATGCGTGCAGACGTTGCTTTAGCGACTAATAACTCATCAGGAATTGCGTAATCTTTAATCAGTCGTGGCGGAATAGCCCCTCCACATGGTTTAACTCTACCTTGACGATCTAATAACAAGACATGCTTTCCTTGTTTAGCCAATGTCTCTGCTGCAGTCGCTCCAGCAGGTCCACCTCCGACAACGACGACATCAAAAATTTCTTTTTCCATTTTTATTCCTTTACACTTTTATCGTTGAATACGCGTGGCAAATTTTGCCGACACAATAAATAAAAACGCCTCTACTGCAAAAACTGATGAATACGCATGCGCTGTATCGGTGATCAATAACCGCGCTGCATCACTGGCTAATGCACCAAGTAATCCGCCTAAGCCAAATGCTATAGCTTGGGCACCTCCCCATAATCCAATCCTGACACCTTCTTTACCTAGGCCATCGGCTACTGCAAGACGCATCATCGTACCGATTGCCGCTATCGAAAATGCGCCATTGGCAACGCCTAATAAAAATACATTTAAGTTCAGTGGCCATGCTGGACCAATGATGCCTCCTATACAAAGCCCAACCATCGCTATTGCCGAAGCAATACAACCATAGACCACCCATAAATTTAAAGATCCTACATATTTGCGTAAGATACTGATTCCACTGAGTGGCATAAGCAACATTCCAATTAATACCCCTGAATGCTGAAGCCCAGATAAGCTAGTAGTTTGTCCAACCGTGTAGTTAAATACGATGCCTGCAAAGGGTTCTAATATCAAATCTTGAGAACTAAATGCCAACATTGAAATAAAAATAAACTGTGTGAAGTGACGAATGTCACTGTCCTTCCACATCTGGGCTAGAGCATCTTTAAATGGTGTATTGTCTTTTTTGATTTCGGGTTGATTTTGGATATATTGACTAACACTATCTTCTAAGCGATATAAAGCCATCACTGTGATTAACACGGCAATCACAGACACTCCACATGCAATCATGACCACTTTTTCAGGTGTATATGGATCAATCAATTTACCTATCATGACGCTGGTAACAGCAAACCCAAATATCATCATCAACCATACAATCGTCGCTGCCGCTGCTCGGCGCTGATCATTCACACTTTTTGCCAATAGAGCTAATAAAGAAGTGCCGCTAATACTTACTCCGATACCAATCATGACAAAGGCGATAAAAGAAACTGCTAAACCAAGAATAAGATTCATACTCATCAAGGCTGTCCCGAATGAGGCTCCTACTCCACCGATTGCTAAGACGCTCATCCCGCCAATAATCCAAGGTGTTTTATGCTTACCTTTATCTGATATAAATCCCATCTTTGGACGGATCACTTGTACAAAATAATGCAAAGCAACTAGAAGACCGGGTATTAATGCTGGCAAACTTAGCTCCACCACCATAATGCGGTTCAGGGTAGAGGTTGTCATCACTACAATTGCGCCGATGCAAGTTTGTACAAGTCCCAAGCGAATAATTCCAAGCCATCCCAATGAAGCATCTTTCACCTTTGCTGGTGATGTTGATGGAGAAGAGACATTCGTCATAAACATCTTTAAGCCCCTAAATGACGAATACCAAATGCAGCAATCATCATGCCACCGACAAACAATGGCACACCAAAACCACTATAGAAAAGTGCTCGTTCAACTGGTTTATCAATAAAGTACTTCATGAGTACAAGCTGAAAAATAATCAAGATCAAAATTGCGACGCAATTCCATATTTTCCCCTCGGTGTATAAATAAACACAAACGATTAATTGCGGTAGCAACATAATCAAGCAAGCGGTTTTAGCGGCTAAACTTACACCTAA